>DFBP01000082.1:0-981 GCA_002366685.1 Rhodobacterales bacterium UBA3077
CTATGACGAAGAACGCGGCCTGACCCTTTACGACGTGCCAGGGCTGATGTCTTGGGATGCATTGCTGGAAAAGGGCAAAGCCCTTCTGGCAGAAAAGCCGGACCTGAAAACACAGCTGATCGAGGGGGCGACACCGGATGACCCGGCAATATTCATGCACTCCTCCGGCACAACCGGAAAGCCCAAAGGCATTGTGCTCAGCCAGAAAAACGTAATTTCGGGTGTACGCAATGCCTATGCGGGTGGCGCTTTTGAATATGGCGAGGATATTCTGGCTTATCTCCCGATGGCCTGGGTCGGGGATTATGCCCTGACCGTCGCGGCGGCCATTGCCTTTCGTTTTACCGTCAATGTGCCCGAGCGTCAGGATACGGTGCAGCGCGATATGCGCGAGATTGCTCCTAACCTCTATCTTGCTGCCCCTCGGACATGGGACAACATGTTGACCAATATTCAGGTCGGAATCGAAAATTCAACACGCTTGAAGAAGTGGCTCTATCACTTCTTTATGGATCGCTCCGTGGATGCGCAGCGGCGCAAGCTGAACGGCGAAGGCGAAAGCATGCTGGACAAACTGGGATTGTTTGTCGGAGAGCGGATTATATTCGGGCCCATTAAGGACCAATTCGGTTTAAGCCGTCTGAAACATGCCTTTACCGGCGGCGAAGCTATCGGGGAAGACACGTTTATCTTTTACCGCGCACTTGGCATCAAGCTGCGCCAGCTTTACGGCCAGACCGAAAGCAGCGCTTTCAACGCTATCCAGTCAGCAGGTGAAGCACGGCTGCATACGGTTGGCAAACCACTGCCCGGCGTAGAGGTGAAAATAGCCGATAACGGTGAGATCATGTTGAAATCCGACAGTATCTTCACGGGGTATTTTAACAATGAAAAAGCCTCACTTGAAGCATTCCGGGATGGTTGGTTTCTGACCGGTGACGCTGGATACCTTGAAGATGACGGGCACTTGGTGGTGCTGGG
>DFBP01000082.1:1035-4743 GCA_002366685.1 Rhodobacterales bacterium UBA3077
TTCAGCCCTTATATCAAAGATGCTGCCGTTGTCGGTGCGGGGCTTGATGAATTGACCGCCATGGTCTGCGTGGATTCCGAAGCGGTTGGCCACTGGGCCGAGGTTAACGGGGTTCCTTATGTGTCCTACGCTGATCTGTCGCAACGCCCCGAGGTCGCAGAACTTCTGAATGATGCTTTCATAAGGGTCAATAAAACCTTGACAGAAGGCTTGCAGTTGCGTCGTTTTGTGTCCCTTCACAAGGAGTTTGACCCTGATGACGGCGAGATTACGCGAACACGCAAATTGCGCCGGAAAGTGGTCGAGGAGCGGTATGCGACCGTCATAACGGCGCTTTATGACGGTTCAAGCGATGTGCACGTAAAAGCAATAGTAACATATGAAACAGGCGAAGCAGGATCCGTTGATCGGACACTGCTGGTACGGGAGGTATAAATGGACTGGATTTTTCTAGCAGAACTGACGGTGAACGGTGCTCTGACCGGGCTATTATATTCCCTTGTCGCAATCGGGCTTGTCCTGATCTACAAATCTTCCGCAGTGCCAAACCTTGCGCAAGGGGCGCTAACGATGCTGGGCGCTTATGTGGTTTTGGCGTTTTCCCATAATTTGGGCTGGCCGCTGTGGATCGCCATTCCGCTTGCCGTCGTCATCATGTTCTTTGTCGGGATCGGGATCGAAAGGGTTGCGCTGCGACGGTTGGCCGGGCGGCCTATTGTGATGATTCTGATGATGACAATGGGGCTAGATATCTTCTTGCGCGGGACAACCCTCGCAATCTGGGGTGGCTCGTCGCGCTCGCTTAATCTTGGTGTCAGCTATGACCCGTTCTTTGTGGGCGATATGCTACTCAGCCGTATTCATATTGTGGGCGCAGCTGTTGCCATTGCAATATTTATTGCCTCGGTTCTGTTTTTCCGCACCCGCATGGGTATCCGCTTGCGGGCGATTTCAGATGATTATCTGGCCTCATGGTCAGTCGGGATATCTGTTGAAGGTGGTGTCGCTTTATCTTGGGGGCTGGCCTCGATTGTTGCAGTGGCAACCGGTGTAATCTGGGGGGAGGTTCAAGGCGTGGACCAATCGCTTTCTCTATTGTTACTCAAAGGGTTAACCGTGGCCGTATTGGGCGGGCTGGACAGCATTCTGGGCGCGATCGTTGCCGGCATTATTCTGGGTATTATGGAGAGTGTCGGGTCCTTTTATCTGGATGCTATCGTCGGAGGCGGCAGCCGCGATTTAATCGTTGCTGCTGTGCTTATCCTAACAGTTATGATCCGCCCCCACGGTCTTTTTGGCCGTCACGATATAGAAAGAATTTAAGCCATGTTTTATCGTCTTTCCGGTGTTCATCATAATAGCTACAAGTCTGACACCAAAATGTTTCCGGTGCGAACCGACCGGAATGCTATCATATTCCTTCTCCTTCTCGGAATTGCCGCGCCTTTCCTGATTCCATCGCTTTACCTCAATGGCTACATTCTGCCCTGGCTAATCTGGACAGCAGCTGTGCTGGGCCTCAATCTGGTAACGGGCTGGGCTGGTCAGCTGCACCTAGGGTATGGTGCGATTATGGCTGTGGGGGCCTATTCTGCGGTGCATGCTGCAAGGTTCGGCATTCCGTGGGAATTCGCCTTGCTGATTGGCGGGCTGGCCTCATCGTTAATCGGCAGCTTGTTTGCCTTCACCGCACTCCGGGTTAAAGGGCTTTATCTGGCGCTTACAACTTTGGCGATGCAGTTTGTGATGGATTGGGTGCTGACGCACTCCCCGGCAATATCGGGGGGTTCGCACGCTTCGCTGCAAGCACCTACCTTTGCGCTGCTTGGGCAGGACATCACCTCAGATGCGGGGCTATACTACGTTGCCTTTGGCTGGTGCGTATTGGTCACTATTTTTATGCTCAACCTGAAAAGAACCGGATTGGGCCGCGCCTTGGTTGCCGTGCGCGAGAAAGATTTTGCCGCCGCTATTCTTGGCGTTAACAGTTTCTACTATAAGGTTATCGCCTTTGCGGCCTCCTCGTTTATCGCCGGTGTTACCGGAGCGCTCCTTGTCGCTACGTTTTATTTTCTCGCGGCCCCTGAACAGTTCGCCGTGAACGTATCAATTCAGGTGCTGGCGATGGTCATTATCGGCGGTCTTGGCAGCATCATTGGCAGCTATATGGGCGCCGCTTTGATCCTGTTGATGCCCGGGGTCGTAAACCAGATTTTTTCAGGTGTCGCGGAATTTATGGGGTTGGAAATGGGTGTCGAAACGCTGGCTCATATCCCGAATGCGGCTTATGGCGCGCTCATCGTTATTTTCCTGATGGTAGAGCCACTGGGGCTAGGAAAGCTATATGCCAATGTCAGGGATTACCTGATGGTTTGGCCATTTGATCAACTCAAAAAGTAAGGTTCGACATGGCGCAGAACGAAACAAATTTGGATGATCTGATCCTGTCCTTGAACAGTATCGAGGTGATGTATGACTCGGTGCTTTTGGCGATCAAAGGGGTCTCTATCGGGGTTCCGCGCGGGGGTATGGTTGCCTTGCTTGGTTCCAACGGAGCGGGGAAAAGCACGACTTTGAAAGCCATTAGTGGATTGCTAAAAGCGGAACGCGGCAAAGTAAGTCGTGGCGATATCCGTTTCGACGGCAAGCTCATCGGAGATATCTCACCTCAAGACCGCGTAGCAATGGGTATTTGCCATGTGATCGAAGGGCGTCGGGTATTTGAACACCTTACGCCGGACGAGAATCTTGACGCGGCTGCGCCGCAGTCAATGTCACGGCGCAAAATTGCGAGTGAAAAAGAGCGGATGTATGAATATTTCCCGCGACTGGCGGATCGGAAATCTTCACAATCGGGGTATTTATCGGGCGGTGAGCAACAGATGCTGGCTATAGCCCGTGCATTGATGACACAACCACGGCTGCTCATGCTCGACGAACCCAGCCTCGGGCTTGCGCCTTTTTTGGTTGCCGAGATTTTCGGGATCATCCAGCGCATCAACAAAGAACAAGGTTTGTCTGTTCTTTTGGTGGAACAAAACGCCATTGCCGCGCTCGAAATTGTTTCGCACGGGTATCTGATCGAAAATGGCCGTGTGGTCATGCACGACACCGCCGAATCCCTGAAGAAAAACTCGGATATTCAGGAGTTTTATCTTGGCGGGGGAGAGGGCAAAAACTTCCAGGACATCAAGCATTACAGCAGAAGGAAGCGATGGTTAAGTTAAAATTGGCTGCGCTTAAAGTTTAACAGAGGAGGAACTACCAAATGAAACTACCAACATACACCAAACATCTGGCCGCGGTCGCTGCCGTTGGGGTCGCCAGTCTGGCATCATCCGCCGTTGCGGACGAGGACACAATCAAGTTTGGCCTGTGTTATGACCTTAGTAAGTCATACACATTCGTATCCCCGCAAGTTTCGCAGGCGGCACAAGATCTCGCAACGCTGGTGAACGGGCAAGGCGGCATTGGCGGCCACCCTGTAGAAGTCATCGTACGGGACCACGGCAATGAGCCACAGCGTGGCATTGAGTGCTATGAGCAACTCCGGCGCGAAGGCGTGGTGGTCTTTGATACGCTGTCCACACCGGTTTCGCTTGCGGTTTTGCCACGGATCATGAAAGACGGAAACATCTTGATCCAGTCTCTGGTTGGGCGCGGTGACGCGGTTGACGGCTCTGTGTTTACGCAGGTCTTCCCTGTGGG
>DFBP01000082.1:4783-6126 GCA_002366685.1 Rhodobacterales bacterium UBA3077
GGCGGGGACCTAACCGATGTTAAAATCGGGTTTGCATACCTCGATTATCCATTCGGTCAGGAGCCTATCGAAGTTCTGCAAGCATTGGCAGAAGCCGAAGGCTTTGAACTCCAGCTCTATCCTGTGCCACTTCCCGGTAGTGATCAGGCCAGTGTCTGGACCAATGTTCGGCGGAATAAGCCGGATTATGTAGTTGCATGGCTTCTGGCCGGTGGCCACGTTGTTGCGGCCAAGGAAATGAAGCGGAATGGCTTCCCGATCAACAGATACCTCTCGGTAAACTGGCTAAACGAGGTCGATATCAATAATATCGGCGCTGAAGCCGCCACGGGTATCATGCGGGGCACAAACGTTGCCGGTGGTCAAGATATCCCGATCATCCAGGAAATCCTCACCGAGGTTTATGGTAACGGCAACGGCGCTGGTGATGTTGGTAATCTGAGTGACGTGTATTACAACACCGGTCTGGCTATTTATTCCGCCGCATTCGAGGCTGCGCGCCTTGCGGTCGAACAAAATGGCTTCCCGGTTACGGCAGATGCAATGAAGGCTGGCTACGAAAGTATCGCAGACTTCGATGCAAATGGCCTGTTTGCACCAATCACCGTGACAGCTGATGACCACGGCGGCGGCGGTAAAACCCGCGTCGAAATGTGGGACGGTACAACTTGGGTTCCACAACAAGAGTGGACCGCAGCGTATACCGATTTGATCTGGGACGTTGTTCGTGAAAGCTCGGCCGGTTACTCAGCCGAATAAAACAATGTGGCCGGGGTTATCGCCCCGGCCACAACCCATATCGGGAACTTCCCGATAAAATATGTTTCAAATCCTGTATTCCAAGGAATTCCTATGACTGCCAATCCTATCGAGCTCACCGTGGAAAACGGGGTGGCGACTGTTTCTATCAATCGCCCCGAGCGCAAAAACGCCCTGTCAGTGGCGGCAGCAAACGGACTGGCAGACGCCTGGGACCAAATCGAAGCCGACCCGAATGTGCGCGTGGCCATTCTTACCTCGGCTGATTGTGGCGTATTCAGCGCCGGGCTTGACCTCAAGGAAGCCACCCAAATCGCCCGCGATGAAGGTGTTGATATCCTTTCAAAAATGCGCGATCCGTTCCACGACCAGATGCGGACTTGCTCCAAACCTATNNGCCATGACAGGAGACTTGATGGCCGGCGGTATGATGTTAACCCTGATGAGCGATCTGCGCGTTGGCCTGAAGGGCAGCAAAGTCGGTATTACCGAGGTTAAAATGGGCCGTGGCTCGCCCTGGGCGGCCCCGGCCTTGTCTATGCTTCCGCAACCAATTCTGCTGGAAATTGTTTTGACCGGAGACT
>DFBP01000141.1:0-3622 GCA_002366685.1 Rhodobacterales bacterium UBA3077
GGGCTCATGGGGAAACTGGATTCAGCAACCGCGAGCGGAAATGCTGTTATCTATGCTTATTACACCGATGTTATTAGCGATACGCAAGTGCTCAACGGCGCAGATATTTACTGCGGCGGGCCGGGGCAGGCTGTAATTCAACTGACCCGCGGCGACCGTGGCGGACGCGGATATAACTCGATGGCATTTACCTGTCGGTAATAGAATTGATGACAGTATAAAAGGGGCCGGGGTAATGCTCCGGCCTTTTTTATGCCAAATGCGCCGCTACTTCGCGCCTGTGTGGCGCATTCCGGTGCTCGAACAAATAAATGCCCTGCCATGTTCCTAGAGCCAATTTCCCGTTTTGCACAGGGATGCCCAAACTTACCGGCATCATGGTCGATTTGATGTGAGCGGGCATGTCGTCCGGCCCCTCATAGGTGTGGGTTAGGTATTGCATTGACGGATCGGTGGTTGGTGGCACAAGGCGGTGGAAGAAGTTTTGCAGGTCGGTTTGCACCTCGGGGTCAGCGTTTTCCTGAATGAGGAGCGATGCGGATGTGTGGCGCACAAATAGCGTTAGAAGGCCGGACCCTGAGGCAAAAGAATGAACTTGATCTGTGAATTCATACAAGCCGGGGCCGTTTGTGGGAATGGTAAAAGTGGTTTGCATGGTCCTATCCGATCAGGATAACCAGCCACGCGACTCCCGCGGCAATAGCTGTGATCGCCACAGCCCCACTTGCGCAATCTTTGGCAATTTTGCCGAGCGGGTGTTTTTCAAGCGAAATGTGGTCCACGGCTTTTTCAACGGCGGTGTTCATTAGTTCTGCCGCCAGAACCAGAATACCAAGCGCGAGGATCAGAGCCCGCTCGGCGGGGGTGAGAGCAAGAATAAAGGCGAGGGAAGCGGAAACCACATTGGCCAAAACCCACTGTTGCAGGCTGTGTTCATTGCGCCAGCAATACAGCCAGCCTTCCCAAGACCATTTAGCCCGTAGTTTGAACCGCTCCCATTCGCGTTTGATCATTTTGCCCCCTTTGAAACTATAACCTACGAGGGATTGCTTCCCCAGCAAAGAAGAAAAGAGGTTCGGCTTCTGCTGGCTTTACAGGGGCGTGTCGCATGGCGTGGCCAACTAGGCCGGACCATTTACTGATCCAAGAAACTCCTTAGCTTCCGGCTCCTTGAAGGATGCTTCAGCTTGCGCAACGCCTTCGCCTCAATCTGCCGAATCCGCTCGCGGGTCACGCTGAACTGTTGGCCGACTTCTTCAAGCGTGTGGTCGGTATTCACGCCGATGCCGAAGCGCATGCGCAGCACGCGTTCTTCGCGCGGGGTGAGCGAGGCCAGCACCCTTGTCGTCGTTTCCTTCAGGTTGCCCTGAATGGCGCTATCCAGCGGCAGTACGGCATTTTTATCTTCAATGAAATCACCGAGTTGCGAGTCTTCTTCGTCCCCGATCGGGGTCTCAAGGCTGATCGGCTCTTTGGCGATCTTCATCACTTTGCGAACCTTCTCAAGCGGCATTTGCAGCTTGGCGGCCAGCTCTTCCGGCGTTGGCTCTCGGCCGATTTCGTGCAGCATCTGGCGGCCGGTGCGGACCAGTTTGTTGATCGTTTCGATCATGTGCACCGGAATGCGGATGGTACGGGCCTGGTCGGCAATCGAGCGGGTGATCGCTTGGCGGATCCACCATGTCGCATAGGTGCTGAATTTATAGCCGCGGCGGTATTCGAATTTATCCACCGCTTTCATAAGGCCAATATTGCCTTCCTGAATAAGATCAAGGAATTGCAGGCCACGGTTGGTGTATTTTTTCGCAATCGAAATAACGAGGCGCAGGTTGGCTTCAACCATTTCTTTTTTGGCGGCGCGGGCTTCTTTTTCACCCTTTTGCACTTGCTGCACAATGCGGCGGAATTCGGAGATATCCACCCCGATATACGCACCGATTTCGGCCATTTCTTCACGAAGATCGTTGACCTTTTCGCCATGCTTTTCTGCCAGCGTATCCCAGCCGCGTGTGTTTTTGGCGGTCACCCGCTCCATCCAGCTTGGGTCAAGCTCGGAATCTTTGTATTCGTCGATAAACTCACGGCGATTAATGCGGGCGCTGTCAGCCAGTTTGACCATGGCACTGTCGACGCCTTTGATCTTGCCATTGATTCCGTAAATCTGGTCGATCAGGGCTTCGATCCGGTTGTTGTGCAGGTGCAGCGCTTTCACCAAAGTCACAATCTCGGACCTAAGGCGCTGGTATTCGAGCTCTTGTGCGGACGTAAAAGTACCAGCGTCCGACATGGTTGCATCCATGCGGTCGTCTTGCATTTCGGCCAGTTTTTCATAATCGGTGGCGATCTGGTCGAGAGATTCCAGTACACGAGGTTTCAGCGCAGCTTCCATAGCGGCGAGTGAGAGGTTGGCCACTTCGTCTTCGTCATCATCGTCGTCATCGTCATCATCGGATACGTCAGATGAAGGGGATTCCTCTTTACCTTCGGTTTCGGGTTTATCCTCGTCTCCGTCCCCCTCTTCGTCCTCACCCATAGCTTGCCCAAAGGTGGTTTCGAGGTCGATCACGTCGCGCATCATGACCTCTTCGGCAAGAAGCTCATCGCGCCAGATCGTAATGGCCTGAAAGGTGAGCGGGCTTTCGCAAAGCCCGGCGATCATGGTGTTGCGCCCGGCCTCGATGCGCTTGGCAATCGCAATCTCGCCTTCGCGCGAAAGCAATTCGACCGTGCCCATTTCACGCAGATACATGCGAACAGGGTCGTCGGTACGGTCCAGCGTTTCTGTGGTGGCGGAGGCGGTTACCAGTTCGCGCGATGTGGTCGCGCCAATTTCTTCGGTTTCGGACGTGTCATCTTCTTCATCGTCGTCATCTTCGCCTTCGGTGACGTTGATACCCATTTCGGATAGCATCGCCATAATGTCTTCTATTTGTTCGGAAGAGACCTGATCTGCGGGCATGAACTCGTTGAGTTCGTCATAGGTAATATATCCGCGTTCCTTGGCCTGCGCGATCATCTTGCGCACGGCGGTCTGGCTCATGTCGAGCAAGGGGCCGGGAAGATCTGTGCGTTTGGACTTGTCGGTGTCTTTGGCGGCCATGAAATGCTCCAATATATTCGTAGTGTGCGCGAACGAATCGCTGGTGCGAATCTGGGGTCCGAATCGCTGATTCGCAAGGGGGAAAGCCGGGTTTATTTTGATTCGGCGCGAATCAGGTCAATTATGGGCCTGTATACGCCAGATTGGCTGGATCCACAGCCCGATAATCGCGCTTTGCCATTGCGAGGGCACAAAGCGTTCAAAGCTTGGCAACTGCGGGCGGTTTTTCTGACCTCCTATTTGGCTAGGAGCCTTTTTCCCATATTTTTGCGTCAATGTAGGCTTGGAGTTTGTTAGCAGCCTCTTGATCAGCATCGGAATTGTCATCATCGTTCAGAGCCCCGCGATTTGCCTCGTGCACGGCCTTGCGCGCCTCTTTCAATCGCCAAGTTAAACCTTCATCCGGGTCGTGTTCGTCTTCTGCCTCCCGGACTTCCTCGATAACGCCAACAATTGCAAACTGGCGGGCAATATCGGCCGTAAGCGCCTGCTCCGCCAGTTCCTTTGGCGCGGTGATTCGTA
>DFBP01000141.1:3703-4998 GCA_002366685.1 Rhodobacterales bacterium UBA3077
GGGCACAGGTAGGGGAGGCGCTCAAGCTCAGCTTCAAATTTGGCGGCCAGATCCGGGTGATTGATACAGCCCAGCAATATGGCGCTTTCACGGACCCGGGCTTCCGCCTCGGGTCCCGTGTTCTGGCTGGCGAGGAGCGAATTCTTGGTATCGGGCAAGGCTGTTTGCGGGCTGCCTTTTTTCCACGGGGTGAACCGGTTTTGCCTTGGTTGGCTTGGGAAAAACAGCAACTGGCGGCGGCGCTTTATTTCTTCACCGTAGTGGGATTTGATCGACGGGTCGTTAATTTTGCCAAGCAATATGCGCAGGTCTTTATCGAGCAGAGCCTTGCGCTCGGGGCTGTCATAAACCTGCCCTTCGGTCTCTCGCTGCCACAACAGGTCCACCATCGGGCGCGCGTTGTCCATGAGGTTTTTCATCGCCGGAGCACCGGCTGACTTTAGTAAATCATCCGGGTCCAACCCTTCGGGAAGAATCGCAAATCGCAGGCTTTTGCCGGGTTCGAGAATAGGCAGAGCCACATCGATCAAACGCATCGCTGCGCGCAACCCGGCGGTATCCCCGTCGAGCGTAATCACAGGCTCGGGATGGGCGCGCCACATGAGTTGGAGTTGTTCTTGGGTTATGGCTGTGCCGAGCGGGGCAACAGCTTGCGGAAAGCCGGCCTGATGTAGGGCGATCACATCCATGTAACCTTCGGCCACTATGAGAGTGCCGGATTTTCCCGCTGCGGCTCGGGCCGGTCCGAAATTATAAAGGCTGCGGCCTTTATCAAACAGCGGCGTTTCGGGTGAATTGAGGTACTTTGCGCGGGCGTTCGGGTCGAGTGAGCGGCCTCCAAAGGCTATGGCCCGACCACGCTGGTCGCGGATCGGAAAAATGATGCGCCCGCGAAAACGGTCATAAGGCGCACCACCTCGGTCTGACTTGATAGAAAGACCGGCTTCGATGATTTGGGCTTCCTCAATCCCCTTATCTTTCAAATGCGCCGAAAGGGTGTTGCTATCAGGGGCGTAGCCGATCTCGAAATGTTCGATAATTTCGGCAGGTAGACCGCGGCGTTCGAGGTAGGCGCGCGCTTCTTGCGCCGCAGCGGTTTTGAGGTTGAGTTTGTAGTGCTGGACGGCGGCTTCCATCACATCAACCAGCGTGTTGCGCTTGGCTTCCCGCTCGGCAGCGCGGGGGTCAGAGGCTGGCACCGGCATTCCGGCTTCAGCGGCAAGCAGTTTAACCGCGTCCATAAATCCGATATTTTCGGTTTCGCGCACGAAACTCAGGGCATCCCCTTTGGCATG
>DFBP01000141.1:5006-6898 GCA_002366685.1 Rhodobacterales bacterium UBA3077
GGGCAGGGGGCCCAATAGTCCCCTTTGCCGGCATTGGTTTTGCGGGCATCCCAAGAGACCTTGCGCCCAACCACCTGAGCGATAGAAAGCCGCGTGCGTAGGTCATCCAGAAATCCGTCAGGCAGGCTCATTCGTAATGCTCAATATCGATAGTCTGTCGCGGCAGGCCATCCAACCCGTAGGTGCGGATGCGCTCATTGCCTTCTTCATCCACGGTCACAATCGCGATCCAATCTTTGCCATAAGTTACCGCCTGAGCGCTTTCACTCCCGGGAAGGGAGGTGAATGGCGGCAGTTCGGGCCCTGAGGGTGTGCTCGCCGGACGCGCAAACTGCATGACAATCACCACAACAATGGTTATGAAGCCAAGAATTAACACCACGGTCAGCGCGTTGACCAGCCTTCGCAATGTGCGCAGGTGAGGTGGTTCTTCAATTGGGGCATCCATGGCCGACTCCGAGATTCTAGAAATACCCCTTGGTGATACATTGCCCAAGCGACTTGATAAAGCCCTAGCGCAGGCAGTGCCCGAAGGGGTGACGCTGTCGCGGGCCCGTATTCAGGCGCTGATCGAAGCCGGGCAGGTGAGCTGCGAGGGTGAGATCGAGCGCTCGATCAAGGCACGGCCCGAGGTTGGTCAGGTGTGGCAACTGGTGTTGCCGGTGGCTATCGAAATCGAAGCTTTGCCCGAAAACATTCCGATTGAGGTTGTGTTTGAGGATGAACACTTAATCGTGGTCAACAAGCCGGCAGGAATGGTTGTGCATCCCGCCCCGGGTTCCGAAACCGGCACGCTGGTGAATGCGCTGCTTTATCATTGTGGAGACTCACTTTCGGGAATTGGCGGGGTCAAAAGACCCGGGATCGTACATAGAATTGATAAAGATACGTCCGGGCTTTTGGTTGTGGCCAAATCGGATGCCGCCCATCAAGGGTTGGCTGCCCAATTTGCTGACCACTCTATGGAGCGGGAGTATCAGGCGGTATGCTGGGGTCTTCCCAGCGCGATGGATCCGCGATTGGCTGGCATTAACGGAGTGCGTTTTGAACCCGGTAATGTGGTTCGGATTTCGGGGAATATCGCGCGCCATAAAACAGACCGCAAACGCATGTGTGTGGTACAGGATGCCGGAAAACACGCGATCACCCGCGTACGGGTAGAGCAAGCCTTTGGCCCGAGCGAAAAACCGGTGGCCGCGTTGGTGCGCTGCTGGTTGGAAACCGGGCGCACGCACCAGATACGAGCGCATATGTCTTATGTGGGCCATGCGCTGGTGGGGGATCAAACCTATGGCGGACGCCGTGCGATCCCGAAGGGAGCGCTTTCCGATGAGGGGAGTGAGGCTTTGCGAGATTTTCCAAGGCAGGCGCTACACGCGGCAACGCTTGGATTTGTGCATCCGGTGACCGGTGAATCGATCAGGTTTAAGGCAGAGCTGCCCGAAGATATGGCGCGTTTGATACTGTTTTTAAACACATAATTTGCTGAGTAGTACAGGGAGAGGCTTGCATTTGGTTTTGTACTAAAGGCCGACCAAAACGGGAACACGAGCGCGTGATCTCAGCGCGCCAATCTTGAAACCTGCACAGGTTAACCCCATATTAACAGCAAGTGACAAAAAGAATAAGAATGAGGAGAGACAGATGAGCTACGCAAAATTACCGGCCCCGTCGCCCGAGCAAGGGCTTTCGCGCTATATGCAGGAAATCCGCAAATTTCCAATGCTGGAGCCCGAAGAGGAATACATGCTCGCAAAAGCGTGGGTTGACCACGAGGATACTGAATCCGCTCATAAAATGGTAACAAGCCATCTGCGCCTCGCGGCCAAAATTGCTATGGGTTATCGTGGCTATGGCCTGCCTACAGCCGAGGTCGTTTCCGAGGCCAATGT
>DFBP01000113.1:0-25125 GCA_002366685.1 Rhodobacterales bacterium UBA3077
TCAGCCCATGCCATAAGCTTGCCGCTGACATATTCAGGGCCATTGTCGACTCTGATTATTTGCGGCTTGCCACGCCATTCAATAATCCGGTTCAGGCTGCGCACCACCCGCTCGGCGGGTAGTGAGAAGTCCACCTCAATGCCCAAACCTTCGCGGTTGAAGTCATCTAGCACGTTAAGGGTCCGGATCGAACGTCCATCTGCCAATTGGTCAGCCATAAAATCCATCGACCAAGTATGATTGGCTGCGTCCGGCACTGCTAGTGCGTCCGGTCTGTCCCGTTTTAGCCGCTTCTTAGGCTTGATCCGTAAGTTCAACTCCAACTCGCAGTAAATCCGGTATACCCGCTTATGATTCCAGCCAAAGCCCTTCACATTCCGCAAATACAGAAAACACAGGCCAAAGCCCCAGGTGCGACGGTTGTCGGTTAGCTTCTCCAGCCAATCTGCGATCTCGGCATTCTCGTCACTCAGCTTGCATTCATATCGATAACAGCTTTCACTGATCTGGAACGTTCGACAGGCCAGCGCAATGCTAATCCTGTGACCAGTGACCGCTTTCACGGCCATCTCCTTACGCAGGGATGGCCTTGCTACTTTTTTCCAAGCACTTCCTTCAGCAAATCATTTTGCATGCTCATCTCCACTGCCCGGCAGTTGATTGCACAGCAATCAATGAGAGGGAGCATACATCCGCTTCAGGCGACGGTTCTCCTCAGTCAGCGACTTCATCTCCGACATCATAGACGCGTCCATTCCGCCAAACTTTGATCGCCATTTATAGAAGCTGGCCGAACTCATTCCGTGTTCTCGGCAAAGCTCTGAAACAGGAACCCCGCTCTCGGCCTGCTTCAAAATACCCATGATTTGCGCGTCGCTGTATCGTGTCTTCTTCATCAAAATCTCCTCAGATTATTATGCCGAGAAAATTCTACTTGTGAACACCACTAATTTTCGGGGGGATTACCTTATCCTCTCAACCCTGCTCTTTCAGAATCTGAATGATCTGTTCGTCCGAGAATCGCTTCTTCATTTGTCCGTCCTTTTGGTTGGGCGGACTCTACATCATTCTGGAGGAGTTCTGGGGGCGTAGGTCAACATCTTACCCAACGGGTCTAAAGTGATCAGTTGAGATTTTGTCCCAAATGCAGGGCCCAGCATACCGGAACCGGTATCATATCAAGTCTGATTTACGAGCCGCAATTTGCTGATCGGGCGAACAGTGCTGGCATGTGGTCCACCTTCAGCACCCTCTCTATCCACAACCAACTCGACAGCGCTACCAATTTTGAGATCGTCAAAGCTATGATCAATCACTGCATTGCGATGGAAATAGATCAACCGACCGTCAGTGGTTGAGATATGGCCGCTGTCTTTCTCTGGCTCAAGGCGCTCAATAGTTCCCTGAAGTGGGCTTACACCTTCCTCGGGGCGGCCACTGTGGAGCTCTTTATGCTTGCGAAGTTGGCGTTCCATCGCGTTGAACGCATCGCGGACTGTCACATCAATGTTTTCATGTGCATTCACATCACCGGGCTCCCGGCCAACAGTTAGCGTACCCATAGGCGTATGAAGCTCAATATCGACTATGTAGCGCATGCCCTTTGTATGTCGACGCTGCGAAGCCCGCACCCAAACCTTGCAGCTGATAATCCGGTCAAATATCCGCTCCAGCTTGTGGATGCGATTGCTAATCCGCTCTTCAACAAGATCGGAATGCTCAACGTCCTTGAAGACGATTTGTGCAATATCTGTCATGATACGTTCCTTTTTAGCTCGGGTCCTTACTTGGTTACCTGCATCCAGCCAGAATGCACTGCTATAGTAGCCAAGCTGTTCATAATGTCTTTGATATAAGTCATCTTGGAAAGTGTTGATGGTTGACTCGAAGAAAGGCTCCACAATTCCGCAGATCACCAGCACTTAAGTAATCTCCGCCAGCCTTTGAAATACAGCATCAGCCTGATTGAGCGCATCTTTGGTTCTGGCCGCAAGCGATAAAAATATCAGAGCGCTCCCTTCGTCAAAGCTGATCGGTGATATAAAAATGATCCCGCTTTTTGCACCGGGATGCCACAATTCGGTTTTAAATTTATCCAGTCCGCTTGAAGATGAGTGTTGCAACGGAACCCGAACTTGGTTGTGGGAGATAATGTAGGCAGGCGTTTTGTCCGGGGCGAATAGTAGGTTCATGAGTGACATTGGCACTGAGACCCCGCCCCAACGACCGTTGCATTCAATCCAGTGCAGGCTGGCTGATCCGAAATCCTCTCCTGAAATAATAGTATCAAAACTACAACGCCCAAAATAGCCGAGTGTTTGCATTACATAACCAAGAATCAGGGATCCTCGTGATAGCGTGAAATCCCAATCGTCAGGCAGAATGGCCGGCATTGCGCCCGAGAACCGGCCAGCTTGTCCGGTAATATTTTGCTCGAATATCCCCTCGATGACAGGCGGACCATCTTCAGCAAGAGGGATCCAGAGCTGGATAGACGGGCTCGTTAAGACATCATGTTTCCAAACTTGAACCAATATCGGGTAAGGAGCATGATCAACAACATCTGTGATCATTTCATCCAAGTGCCGGTAAAGTTTCTTTACACCCATACCGGCGATATCAGCTGACAAAATGGGAAAATTGCCAGCCGAACCAGCGCTATCACGAATTTTGATGACGATTTTTTCAAAATCTCGCGCCAGAGAATGTACGCGGCCAGCCAATGCCGCCTTACCAAAGACGGAATAAGTAGGCGGCACAGAGGATTTGCCAAACAAACGGGTTGTGAGCGATGTGAACCATAGTTTGTCATTCGCCTGCACGGTCAGCGATGGCCGCGGTCCGGCAACATGTATTGGCAGGCCAGTATCGCGCCCGAGTTTTCTGGCAAGGGCCCAAACGGTACCGGTTGAGATGTGCGCAACCAGAGTAGCGCCGCCGCGTTCTTCAACTTTTGTGCGCAGTTGTTTATAAATGTTTATATCGTTTAAGCATCTGAGTAGTGTCGGTACAGTGCCATCATCATCCGATACGCCGGTATACAAATACTCACGGCGGCCAAGGCCCAAATCCCTTTCCAGATATTGCTCAAAATCGCGATTCTGTTTGCCACCAATAACGACCAGATCGCCCTCTCCGGCAAGGACCGACAAGCGGTATTCAATCGGGCCTGCATTGCGATTTCCAAATAGCCGAATCTCTCTATTGTCACCAAAAAATATATAAGACGTATCACCCAGCCCTTGCTGAACCTGTGGTTGGAAATAGGAAAGCTCCGCGTGGTTGCGACTCTCGCCTAAAATTTCCGAAGCGACAATTTTAACCAGATCTTGTTCAGAGGGCTCCAGCTCGACATCACGCCGCTGGATAATCGGCAGTCGCGAAGGATTGAGCAACCGTTTCGCCATTTTTCCATTAGCTAATTTTGACATTGCGGTTCCTGCGACATTCGGATCAGTGCTGCCCTTCATACTATATCGTACTTTTCCATACGCATTGAAACAAATCAATGCGCTTGCTGAATAAACAAAAGTATTTTATCATGCTACAATACCATGGAGGTCGTTATTATGTGCCGGCTATATGCTTTTGCTGCCAATGAACCAACACGTGTGGAATGCAGCCTTGTCCGATCACAAAACAGCTTGATGGCCCAAAGTGCGGGAGATTCCGAGGGTCTGGTGCATGCACATGGCTGGGGGGTCGCTGACTACCCCGATGATTTGCCAATGATCGAAAAACAACTCTGGGCCGCCTTTCACGGTGAGCATTTTTCTAAAAACGCTTCCCGTATCTATGCGCACACCGTCGTAGCGCATGTGCGAAGGGCAACCGTTGGTGAACATTCTATTGAAAACACTCATCCGTTTTGCCATGGACGCTGGATTTTTGCCCATAATGGCACGGTTCCGAACTTCCTTGAGGTTCGTGACAAGATGATGCCCGAAATTGATCCATTGTTCCGCAATAGCATCAAGGGAACGACGGACAGCGAGCATATTTTCTACTACCTTATGTCACTCTATCAAGACCATCCCGAAGTCCCTCTCATGGATACTGTCGGCAAAGGTCTAAGGCAGATAATTGATTGGTCTCAGGAAATTGATCCGAGCCGAGAAGTTGGCCTCAATATCGTTCTGACCGACGGAGACCAGCTAATCGGGAGCCGCTATAACCGGACGCTATGGCATCTTGAGCGTGAGTTCGAATTTGAATGCCCGATCTGCGGGAAATCTCACGTGCATCATGACTTTGGATCAGACTATCGAGCGGTGGAAATTGCCTCGGAACCGCTGACAGACGAAAACTGGCAGGAAATGCCTGATGGTGTGGTTTATTCCGTGGACGAGGACTATTATTTGCTAACCCAAAAGTTCTAAATAACCGCTGGATATCACGTGTCGGAGGCTTGTGCCTCAACGCTAATAGAAAAACCCGATATAATTTGTGCTTAGCTATTTAACGGGGCGTCCAAACTCGTTTTCCAATGAAATATAGGTTATGATATCGGTAATGGATATCACGCCCAGCAGTTGATCTCCGCGCACAACAAGAAATTTTTTCTGACCACCAAGCTGCATTCGGCCTACCAATTCCTTTACAAGGTAGTTTTCGGGAACCGAATTATCCGCTGACAAAGGCACGTAGGCCTGCCCCACCGTCAAATCATCCCAAGTAGTACGGTCAATCCCGTGCAGAATGTTGCGGTCGATATAACCAAGTAACTCCGCTCCGTCCACCACCGGGACAAACCCAACATTCCGCCCCAAAACAACATCATGCACCAACTCGCTGATCGTCATCGAGGGGGAAACGGTTATTGGTCCCCGTGTCATCATCTGTTCGACCGTATGGCCCAGCAAAATCCGATCGACTTTTTGGCTTTCATAGGCTCCGCGAGATGAGCCAAAGACAAAAAAACCGATCAGTATAAGCCAAAACCCTCCGACTCCAGCACCGCTGACCACCAAAAATAGCCCCACCGCCATAAAGCTGATGCCCAAAATGGTGCCAAGTCGGCTCGCAACACGAGTCGCATATTCAAGGTCGGACTTCAGATACCATAGAAAAGCCCGCAGAACTCTTCCGCCGTCCATCGGGAATGCCGGAACCAAGTTGAAGATCGCAAGCACCAGGTTTGCCAGCCCTAGATAGGCGAATAGGACGATAACGGGTTCATTGGCGCCCATGTTGATCAAAACATTGGCCATGACACTTCCAAACAGCGCCAGAGCGAAACTCATGGCCGGACCGGCGATTGCGATCCAGAATTCCGAACGCGCATCTTTGGGTTCGCTTTTCAACCCTGCAACGCCACCAAAAATGAACAGCGTAATTCCAGTGATTTTCAGGCCATAGGATATCGCCACAACTGAATGCGCCAATTCGTGCAATAACAACGATGCGAAAAACCCTAGCATCGCGACAATGCCAAGAGATATATACGTGCTCTGAGATAACCCGGGCAGCAGTTCCGGAAAATACTGCGCGGACAGGTTCCAGACAAATAATGCAGCGACCAAAAGCCAGCTCGGATCAATGCGGATGTCTATTCCATAGACACTGAAGATTTTGATTGCATTTTTAAACATCAATTGGCCCCGTCAAAAAACGCGTTGTATCTGGAAGAATAATTGATTCCAAGAACTATTACACTTATTTTCGCGACAGTCTAGTCCGGTCCGTCGGCCACCATTCCAGTGCGCGGAACCCACTAAAATCTTTGCAGGCAGGAAGGATTGGCACCTCCAATAGCCAGATAGTGTATCTGTTGTAGAATTTGCTTTGACTTGGGTCATTGTGGGGAGCGAAAGGTAGTGCAATGTTTCGGTGTGTTGAGTTTAGCAGGGGAAGATATGGAAAAGGAACGGAAAAAATTGGCAGAAAAACCCTCAGGTCTTCCGGCGACGGCGTTGAGATCAATCTGTGATCCTCAAGTATTGGGGTTCAAAACAACCGCAGATTTGCCTGACTTTTCCGGCCTTTTGGGGCAGGAGCGGGCTTTGAAAGCCATCGACCTTGCCGCTGGCATCAAATACCCGAGCTTTAACCTTTATGCTTTAGGGCCGGCGGGCACAGGTCGGCACTCGGCCGTTAGAACTTCGCTGGAAGCACAAGCATGCCAACGTCTCACGCCTCGGGACTGGGTGTACGTGAACAATTTTCAAGCACCGCACAAACCAATTGCTCTGGCGCTACCAAGTGGTATTGCCCCCCGCTTCAAAGCGGCAATGGATGAGTTGATAAACGATCTCGCTTCGGCAATTCCGGCTTTGTTTGAGTCAGACGAATACCAGAACCGGCGGCAGGCAATTGAACAGAAATTTGCCGATGAACGTGAAGATTCATTTCTGAAACTTAATGCTAGAGCGGTAAAAAGAAATGTAAATATTTTACAAACTCCAGACGGGTTTGTGGTGACGGCAATAAAAGACGGCAAGGGGCTTAGCCCGGAAGCGTTTAAGAAACTTCCTGCAAAGGAACGTGCTAAAATTGACCGGCATATTACCGCAACGCAAGACGATTTAGCCGAAGTTTTAAGAGCAATACCAAAACGGGATAAAATGCATCGCAAAGCTGTGGTTGAACTGAATGCTGCGATGGCAAAGCAAACGGTAGAAACAGAAATAGACGAGGTCAGAGAGCAATTTGTAGAGATTGCGGGCATTATTGAATACTTTAAAGCAGTGCGCGAAGATATTCTGGAAAACGCCGACTATTTCATTCTGGAAACCGAAGAAAGTAGTGACGGACCTTTCCCGATCGTGACTTCACGATATCACGAATATGCGGAATTTCATCGATACACTGTGAATGTAATGGTTACGCATGGCGAAAATGGCAAAATCTGTGCCCCGGTAATTGAAGAGCCTTTACCTACGCTCGCCAACCTGACCGGTCGGGTCGAATATATTTCGACTATGGGTACTCTGGCGACAAATTTTACGCTTATTAGACCCGGCTCTCTGCATCGGGCAAATGGCGGGTATTTGATGCTCGACGCGCGCCGGGTCATATCGGAGGCATTTGCTTGGGATGGTCTGAAGCGCTGCCTACAAGATGGTGCCATCTCGATAATTTCGCCTGCGGAAAAGCTCTCTCTGGCTAGCACTTCTTCGCTTGAGCCAGATCCGATCCCTCTCGATGTGCGGGTTGTTCTAATAGGCGATAGACTGCTATATTCTCTGTTGCTCCACCTCGACCCTGATTTCGCTGAGCTTTTCAAGGTTCAGGCCGATTTCAATACTGATTTTGACCGCTCACCAAAGTCTCTAAACCTTTTCGCCAAAATGATTGGATCGATTGCTAAACGCGAGAGTTTGAAACCACTCAGCGCGGGCGGTGTCGCTCGGGTAATAGACGAGGCTGCCCGCATTGCAGAGGATGCTGAAAAGCTAACGCTTAGGGTCGGACAAATTGCCGATATTATGCGTGAAGCCGATCATATCGCGCATAACGCGGGTAAAAAGGTTATTACGGACAAACATGTCACGAGAGCAATATCTGCGGCTACGGAAAGAGCCAGTCGCGCGCGCGATCTAGTTCAGGAGTCGATCACACGCAAAGTGAGGCTGATTGATACTTCTGGCAAGAAAGTAGGACAGATCAACGGCCTCTCGGTGATGCAATTAGGCGGGTTCAGTTTTGGGAGCCCGACCCGGATAACCGCTAATGTCAGGATGGGGGATGGCAAATTTGTCGATATCGAACGCGAAGTCGAACTGGGAGGACCGCTGCATTCAAAAGGTGTTCTGATCCTGTCCAGTTATTTGGCATCGCATTACGCGTTGGAGGTTCCAATGTCGCTTTGGGCATCTTTGGTATTTGAGCAGAGCTATGGCGGTGTGGACGGCGATAGCGCCTCTTCGGCCGAACTCTATGCGCTCTTATCGGCTCTGGCTGGTGCACCGATTGACCAATCACTAGCGGTAACCGGGTCGGTCAACCAGAACGGTGAAGTGCAAGCCATCGGCGGCGTAAACGAAAAGATCGAAGGATTCTATGATATTTGCAAACAGCGCCGGTTAACAGGGAAGCAGGGTGTGTTAATTCCTACGGCGAATGTTTCAGGGTTGATGCTAAGGCAAGATATTGCCGAAGCCGCCGCCAAAGGCAAGTTCCATATCTATCCGGTCACGCATATCAATGAAGGCATTGAGATACTGACAGGGGTACCTGCGGGTAAACGAGGTCGCGGAGGCACCTTTGGCGCTGGCACACTCAATGATCGGGTAGAAGAAAGATTGAAAAAATTTGCCTATGATCGGCGCGCATTTATGAAGCCTGAGAAGGGGTGAGCTCTTGAGCGGGCAGGGGCTGTGTCTCCTCGAATATGATCCGCTTTCTTTGTTATCGAGTGCCTCTCGGATATCGTAATATTACAAGGATGGCTGGGGTCGAGCGCAATCTCACCATGCTTGACGCAGATCATGGCTCCAAAATTATTTTTGGACTAGAATTCCCGAATGCACCAAAAAGTGGTTTTGATGCAATTCACAATCCGGAGGGTGTCGCAGAAATGAAAAACAGACCTATCAATAAGCGTTTTGTTGAGGTTGGCTCAAAAAATCTGGAAGGCATTCTCCGCGTGCCCAAGGATTCGATTGGTCTCGTGGTTTTTGCTCATGGGGCAGGAAGTAGTCATCTCAGCCCACGGAACAACTTCGTTGCGGAAAGCCTAGGTCAGCGAGGAATTGCTACCCTTCTGTTTGATCTGTTAACAGAGGCAGAAGCGTTCGATCGAAAAAACGTATTCGATATACCGCTCCTTAGTGAGCGTTTGCTTGAGGCGGTCAGTTGGGCGCACATCGAGACTGAACTAGTTGATCTGCCTGTCGGTTTGTTTGGGTCAAGTACCGGCGCGGCTGCGGCCTTGGTCGCTGCGGCTCATGCGCCAGATAGAGTCGATGTTGTCGTGTCGCGCGGTGGGCGAGCCGATATGGCCGGAGAGGCACTGCCAAAGGTGCGGTCGCCGACACTGCTCATCGTTGGTGGAAGAGACGGCATCGTAGTCAATATGAACGAGGAGGCCAGCAACGCACTTTGTTGTAAAAATCGGCTCGAGATAGTGCCCGGTGCAACGCACCTTTTTGAAGAGCCGGGCGCGCTTGATCAGGTGGTTGCTTTGGCGGGGGATTGGTTTGAAAAATATCTACGCGTGGCGGGAGAAAAGTGATGAAATCATTTCGTGATCGCATTGAAGCAGGTCGGTTGCTTGCAGATGAGCTAGCTAAAAAGGAATACCCAGACCCTGTGGTGCTTGCTTTGCCGCGCGGCGGTGTGCCGATTGGCCTAGAGGTAGCGCGTCGTTTGAAAGCACCGCTCGACCTCGTCATGGTGCGCAAAATCGGCGTGCCTTATCAGCCAGAGCTAGCTGCCGCGGCCGTAGTAAACGGCGATCATCCTGAACTTGTGATAAACGAAGCTATCGTCGCCAGAGTCGGCTTAGATAAAAGCGAAATTAATCATCTGGCCGACGTACAGCTTGCCGAAATCAAGCGCCGACGCGGGATATACTTGAAGGATCGCGCACCAGTTTCTGTAGAAGGGCGAACGGCGATCGTTGTCGATGACGGTATAGCCACGGGAGCCACCGTTCGGGCATCACTGAAGGCAGTGCGTCGTAGAAATCCTGAAAAACTTGTGCTCGCGGTTCCCGTGGCATCTGCCGACGCACTTGAATTGCTTCGCGCCCAAGTTGACGATCTTATTTGCATCGAAACGCCGGAGTTATTCTACGCTATCGGCGCTCATTACATCGACTTTTCGCAGGTGTCCGATGAAGAAGTGGTACTTCTGCTCAATGAGGCCGACCAGTTATGTGCGCCGTCAAAGTGATTTCAAGAAATCTGCACCTAAGTCTAAGCTATTACGTTTAATGCGTGGTGTTTTCGCACTCTGCGGGACAGGAACCAACACAAAATAGAGGCTATTCTTTTATATAGGCTTGCCCATCGGCGGCTGGTGGGCGCGCACGGCCGACAAGTCCGGCCACAAGAATGATCGTCGCTATATATGGTGCCATCGCCAGAAACTCGGAAGGAATCGGCGTTTGTAGAAGCGCCAGTTTTTGCTGCATGGAATCCGCAAAGCCGAAGACCAGCGCCGCCATTAACGCCCCGAACGGATGCCATCGACCTACAATCATCGCCGCCAACCCGATATAGCCAAGTCCGTTTGTCATACCTTCGTCAAATCGCCCGACCGAGCCCAGCGTAAACCATGCGCCGCCAAAGCCAGCAACCATTCCGGCCACAGTCACGTTGATGTAGCGCGTCCGGTAGACATTGATACCAAGAGTATCGGCAGCCTGCGGATGCTCGCCGACCGCGCGAGCGCGCAGGCCGCTCCGCGTATAGAACAAGTAATAGGTGGCAACGCAGACCATAATGAACGCGCCATAAACAAATATGTTTTGCTGGAAGAAAACCGGCCCGATCACCGGTAGATCACTCAAGAAAGGAATACGAACCGGCCGAAACACTGGGGCATTATTCAGAAAACGGAACTCCTGATAGACTTGGCTGCTGACGTAAGAAGTCACGCCAAGCACAAAGAGGTTGATCACAACACCGGCGATGATCTGGTCAACGCGGTAAGTCACCACCAGCGCCGCCAAAATAAAGCCAAACAAACCACCGACCGCAACCGCCGCAGCCAAGCCGCCAAATCCACCAAGCAGCGAACCGACCAACGCGCCGGTAAAGGCACCCGCCAATAGCATTCCCTCTATGGCGATATTAACGACCGCTACCCTTTCAGAGAGAACGCCTGCCAGCCCACCGAGCGCTATGGGAACCGCCCGCACAACCGTTGCTTGAAGCATGCCCGTCAGGGAAAACGATTTTCCCGCCGTTGCCCAGACGAGAAACGCGGCAACCGCCAACAACAGCCCAAACCCCATTGAAAGTCCCGTCCATTTGACTCCGCCACGCATGAACTGTCGCGCGCCCAAAAAAGCCAGAACCGCCGCCGCGATGTAACTGAATGCCATCGCGGGCACGACCAGATTAGGGGCCGCCCAAGGATCGTTGGGACGTGACAGGCGGAATACGGCGTCTCCTCCCGACGTGCCAAAGGCAAAGACATAGGCCACAAGGACGGATAAGCAAATCAATATCACACCAGTATTTCTGGCCTGACGGACCTTCGCAGTATCCAGTTTGCGAGCTTGAGCATCTATCGGATTCATCGTTTTTGCCATATCCGTTTACTCCTTTCCTGCACGGGTTTCTTTTTGAAACCCCCAGGGGAAAATCTTTCTGACCAAAAGCGGCGCGGCAATGAAAACAATTATGAGCGCCTGAATGATCGCGATCAGGTCGATACTGACCCCGGCATCAACCTGCATCTGGCGGCCACCAGCCTCCAAAGCGCCAAACAACAGCCCCGCCATCAATACGCCTACCGGATGGGATCGCCCAAGTAAGGCGACAGCGATGGCATCAAACCCGATTCCCGCCGAAAAGCCGGGTGTTGCCCGCCCAAGCACGCCCAACGTCTGGTTGGCACCGGCAAGGCCGGCCATGGCACCGGCAAAGACCATAACGATCACGATAATCAACCCCGATCGCATACCGGCATAGCGTGCAGCCTCGGGGTTGGCCCCACTGGCGCGGAATTCAAAGCCGAAGGTCGTTTTGAACAGAAGCCAGTACACGAGGAACACCGCGACCAGCATCACGAATAACCCGCTATGGAGCCGAAGGTTGGGGTCTATCCATTCCAGCAACCGGGGGAGCTCGGCACTATCCAGAACCGATCTGGAAATAGGGTCGGCGCGACCTTCACGCTGCACCACTGGCAGGCGCAAGATGTAATCAACCAGCCGGTACGACATCAGGTTCAGCATTATGGTGGAAATAACCTCATGAGCACCCGTCGCGGCGCGCAGCCAGCCAGCGATACCGGCATACAGTCCGCCCGCAACAGCGCCAGCAATAAGGGCAAGCGGAAGGTGCACGTATGTCGGCATTCCGGCAAAACTAAAGCCCACAATGACCGCAGCCATGCCGCCGATTAAAAGCTGTCCTTCAGCCCCGATATTAAACAGCCCCGCCCTGAATCCAACAGCCATGCCCAAGCTGGCCAGAACCAAAGGCGTTGCCGCCGTCAGAGTTTCTGAAATAGCATTTACAGAGCCAACCGAACCCACAACAAGCGCCACGTATGAGCGCCCGATTGTTGCTAGGTCAACATTCGTTGCCAGCATGGCAACCGCGCCAAGAATGAGCGCTACGATGACCGCAAAAACGGGGACCACGACCATGTCCTCGAAATCAACGCGACCCGGAGCCGCGCGTTGCAGGAGTTTTTCAGATAAGCTTTCCGTTTGCTCGTTCATGCCACTGCTCCTGCCATTGCTAAACCGATGGTGTTTTTATCGAGTGGATGTGTGGTCGCATCAAACTCCGCCACGATCCGGCCTTCAAACATCACCACAACCCTATCCGAAAGAGCCATTATTTCATCGAGTTCAGATGAAACAAACAAAACTCCGTCGCCTTCATCGCGGGCGTTGATGATGCGGCTATGAATATATTCGATTGATCCGACATCAAGCCCGCGTGTCGGCTGCGCCGCAATCAAAAACATGGTTTCGCGGGACAATTCGCGCGCGACGACCATCTTTTGCTGATTGCCTCCCGAAAGATTACCCGCCGCATCGTGCACCGAGGTCATTCGCACATCATAATCCGCCGCCACCCGCGCCGAGTTTTTATAGGCTTTTGGCCAGTTTATTACTCGGTGCTTTGAGAAGCGATCATCGTAGTAGGTATCAAGAACCATATTCTCGGCGATGCTGAAGTCGGCGATCATACCCATCCGCTGTCTGTCCTCGGGAATATGCGCAATTCCCATCCGGTGCCGCGCCCTTGTCGAGGCGTGCGTGATGTTTTGACCGTTGAATTTTACTGTTCCACCAGCTACGCGTGTCAGACCGGTCAGAGCTTCGATCAAAGAAGACTGGCCGTTACCCTGCACGCCCGCAACGCCAACTATTTCGCCGCTGTGCACTTTCAGGTTAATGCCATCAACAGCAACATCATCGTTCTCTCGCAACACCGTCAAGTCCTCAATATCCAGCAAAACATCCGCAGGTGCATAGGGCTCTTTGTCCACGTTAAAACTAACCGGGCGCCCAACCATCATTTCGGCTAATTCAGTCTGTGTTGTTGTTTGGGGGTCTCCCTCACCGACGATCTGGCCACGCCGCAAAACGCTAATGCGATCGGAGATATCCAGAATTTCATGTAGTTTATGAGTTATAAAAACAATCGCCTTGCCCGTGTCGCGCAGAGATTTGACGATCTCGAAAAACTCGGTGACCTCTTGCGGGGTTAACACAGCCGTAGGCTCATCAAATATAATTACATCAGCAGAACGAAACAAAACCTTGATGATCTCAACACGTTGCTGAATGCCGACCGGCAGGTTTTCGATCAGCTCGTCCGGATCAACCTCAAGGCCGTATTTCTGGTTAATTTCGCGCACTTGCAGGCGCGCTTTCTTCAGGTCCAGATAGTCGATCTTTCCCGTTGGCTCAACGCCTAGGATAACATTCTCGGCGACCGTAAAAACGGGGATCAGCATAAAGTGCTGATGCACCATGCCGATACCGGCACTAATTGAATCCCCCGGGCCTTTGAAATCCACGGGCTTGCCATTAATCAAAATTTCGCCTTCGTCGGCGGTGTAAAGCCCGCTCAGAACATTCATGAGGGTAGATTTTCCAGCGCCGTTCTCACCGAGAAGCCCCAAAACTTCGCCCGCACGAATTGTCAGATTGACATCGTCATTGGCGACGACTTCACCGAAACGTTTGGTGATATTGCGTAACTCGACTTCCAATGTACTGCTCCTGACACAGGGACTATAAGGTCCGCCGCCAAAGCTCCAAACCATGGCGACGGATAGCGTTACTTTAGTGTGTCAGCCACCGACCGAAATTGAACCGTCAGAAATGCCCTGACGAATAACGTCAAGTTCCTTCTTCAATTCATCGGAAACCATGGCTTCCATATCATGGAAAGGTGCAAGATCGACACCGCCATTGGCGAGTGTACCCACAAGAACGCCACCTTCGAAAGTGCCGGACATAGCCGCTTCGATAACATCCAATACAGTAGCATCCATCCGTTTGGTGATAGATGTCAGATAGACGTGCTGTTTGGCAGGGTCGGTCAGATAAAGGTCCGCATCAACCCCAATGATCTTCAACTTGTCTACGCCCAGTTCATCTGCCAGCGCCGCGGAGCCCAAACCTACCGGGCCAGCAACCGGAAGCACAATGTCGGCTCCTTCGTCATAGAGGTTTTGGGCATAGGCACGCCCGTCATCTAGCGAGTCGAAGTTGTTGGTAAACAACCCTTCGCGGCTATCGACATCCCAACCCAGCACTGCAACGTTCGTTCCTTTTTCGGCGTTGTGATAGTTAACGCCGTGAACAAAGCCATCCATAAAGATAGTTACCGGTGGAATATTGATGCCACCAAAAGTCCCGACAATGCCGGTCTCAGAGACACCTGCAGCTAAGTAGCCCGCCATAAACGCAGCCTCGTCGGTGGCGTAGACCTGCCCGAGAACATTCGGAATTGCCGGATCGTAAGCATAATCGACGATCGAGAATTTTTGATCAGGGTTGGCTTCGGCCGCTGCCTGAGTTGCATCGCCCAGTAAGAAACCAACGGTAATGATAACATCACATTGGCCGCCGAGTAGCGAAACGATATTCGCCTCGTAATCCGTTTCGGCTTGGGATTCCAGAAAACGACCATCAATCCCTAGGGTCTCCTGTGCGTCCAGAACGCCTTTCCAGGCTGTTTGGTTAAAGCTGTTGTCATCAATACCGCCAGTATCTGTCACCTGACAAGCTGTGAAATCCGCCGCGGCAACTGTGCTGCCCAGCAAGATTCCGACTCCTGAAATCAGGGCCAGCACCTTATTTTTTTGTAGTTCAAGCATCGCATATTCCTCCTGATAAAATGGAGTAGATGGAAGGCATCAATAACAGAACCCGAGTATCCCACCTCGCTCCTATAGCAGATTTTGTCTGCCAGCATCCGCCCATTCAATCACTGATCGAGCGAAGCATCAATGATTTAAGTCAAAAACATGAGGGATTAAACGTGATACACTGAAGGGAGTCGAACGCATTTCTTAACATTAGAGTAAGGAGATCGTTATGAGCAATCTGGGCCTCGAAATGATCGATCGCACTGTTCAATTGACCCAGGAGTGGATCAACGAGGTGCCCCTAGAATTGTAGACACCTTTTTACCTAAAAATAAGGCAATGAGGCCACCATGGCAATGCAAGATTCAGTGAGCTTTTCAAATGGGATGCGGTGCATCAAATTGTGGTGCGGGGATATCCGGTTGCGGAGGTTTCGAAGCGATTAGGTGTCAGCTCTCACTCGTTATACGCTTGGGTGAAGAAGTTTTCCAAAGCACCTGACATTGACACCGGAGACGAACACGCAACCGAGAACAGGCGGTTAAGGCGGGCGCTGGCACGTGTCACGGAGGAGCGTGATATCCGAAAAAAGGCCACCGTATGTCGACCGGCAGGTGAATGGCACATTCACCGAGAGGGAACTTCGCCAGAGATGCCAAATGAAGTATGCGTTTATTCACTGCCCGGCAGGGTATTGCGCAGCAATGCAATAGAGGAGAAGAGCATCGCCCTCTGTTTTCGGTCCGTGCGATGTGCCGTTGTTTGCGCGCTCACCCCAGTGGTTTCTATGCGTGGCTGAAGAACCCTCACAGCAAAAGGGCCGCCAAAGATATGCGTCAGACGAAGTTGATTAAAGAGGCTTGGGAAGAAAGCGGCAAGGTTTACGGCTACCGCAAGCTGCATCCCTCTATTTGATCGCTGCGCAATCAGCTGCCGGGCAGTGGATGATCTCTGTGATCAAGGTGAGACCTACTGCCCTAAACGTGTGGGGCGTCTGGTTCGGTTGGGCGGTATCAAAGCCCAGATCGGCTATAAACGCCGCCCTGGCAAGTATGGCGGCAAACTATCGGTTGTGGTGGATAACACGTAGAATCGCCGCTTTGATGTCGATGCACCGGACAGGTTCTGTGTGACTGACATCACCTATATCAAAACCTATGAAGGGTTTTTGTCTCTAGCGGTCGTTATTGATCTATATTCCCGTCGTGTGGTCGGTTGGGCGACGCACAGCCGTCAATACACCGACCTTGCTCTGCAAGCAATACTGATGGCGGTGTGGCGACGCAAGCCATTGAATCAAGTGTTGATCCATTCCGACCAAGGCACACAATTCACCAGCATGGAATGGGCAACATTTCTAAAGCATCACAATCTTGAACATAGCATGAGCCCCCTTTCGGCAGATTGCTCCGCAATCGCCTGCCGGGCAATGGACGAGGGAATTGCCATGATAATGCCGTTGCCGAGAGCGTTTTTAATCTGTTGAAACGGGAACACATCAGACGGCGACTATATAAAACCAGAGAAGACGCAAGGCGTGATATCTTCGATTACATCAACGGCTTCTATAACCCGCGCCGGAGACACTCAACATTAGGCTGGAAAAGCCCCTTGGCTTTCGAAAGGATTGCCGCTTAAATGAGATCTTGGGGCCGCACTAAAGCGTGACAGGTCCAAACCCCCTTGCATGGCGGGCTTCCCTGAATTTCGGACCAGTATCTACGCTTAAATGGCCAAGGTCCTGCAAAAGATGCAGAGCTTCCAACTTGTCTTCAATTTCACTCTTTTTACCCGCCAAAGCTTCCGCTAAATGGGCCGATAGAGCTTCTGTTGCTGTATTGGCAATCGAAACACTTAGCGATGCCATAGAGTCTTGCGCTTTTGGGGGTTTGTCAGCAGTAAGGATAAGACGGGAAAAGTAGAGTGATTTGACAGGAAAGTCCGTTTCGCCCTTAACTTCATTCTTTGCCACGTTCCAGTTAAATGACTGCGAAAACTTTAAACCGTTCTCGCTATGGCAGCTTGTATTTTTCTTCGCATTCTCAAAATCAAAGGAACGGTGAGCGAAGTGTTTTCTAACAATATCAGCATGGCAAAAATCATGTTCTGCTTCGCGATACCAGCCCGCGAGATAATAGGTCGTCTCTACCCCCTCAATAGGAGGTTTAGGGTCTTTAAAGCCGAAAACACTTTGACAATTCTGGTAATACGCCGAGAAGGTCGGCTCGCCATAGCCCAGTGCCGTAAGCGAATAGTCGGTGACCTGCTTTAGGTGTTCATGAGGCTTGTCTAACCAGTCCCAATGTGCCTCATCCAGACAGCGGCCCATATATCTAAAAGGGGGCTCTCTAGGGCCAGCATTCTCATACCCGATCGGATAGCACACCGCGCCTGAAGTTGCGCCTTCTCCAGGAGGGTAGACATAGTCACTTTCAACCAAATACGAGGTGCCAACTGTATCATCACCATCGTATCGGGTGATGAGCCACATGTTTGGAACCGCAGGAAACGCAAAACCTTTGGTTTTTTCGGAGTGAGCTTCCAAGTCTTTGTCTTTTTTGGATCGAACATCCAAGCTCTGCGTCAGGGCATCTGGTAAAGCCCAGTGAAGGTGTACGCCCGGCGAAAGCTCTCCTGTATCGTCAAAGGGGGCGCTAACCAGCTCTTCACTGACAAATGCTGTTCCGCCATTTACATCGCGACTTCTATCAAAATATGGCAATTTGGAAAAATCGGCCATTGCGGGGCGGGACTTAAGCGTTGAATCAACCCTTAGCGCGTCCAACCGAACGGGTACCATTAGATGATTATCGGCTTCGCTCATATTTTCCTATAGATAATAAAACTAAATAATTACTTAAACAATTCAAGTAAATAATCATCTATCCAAATATAAATCAACCGTATTTGTTTACGTCACATGACTTTTCCGCCTGGTCACTGTGACAAATGCCTACCGCTACAGTCTATTTTAAGTAGTATTGGTCGGAAATTTATCTTGTTGTTTCTTTCGCCCCTTCTTCCAGCCAGAAAAGCAAAGTAGAAAACTCCAGTCAAAATGGTCCAGTTTACTGGGGGCAGAGCAAGACGCTTACTCAAATAGGCGAAAAACGAGGGAGCATCCCGATCCTCTATTTCCTCAAAACAACCTCGAGCAATAGCGACCGCACGTGTCGGATTAATCTTGCATCGGAATTACTGATGCCGAAGCGCGTCAATCGGGTCTAACCTCGCCGCGCGCCTTGCCGGAAAGTAGCCGAATACCACGCCGACCATTGCCGAGAATGCAAACGCGATCAAAATAATTTTCGGGTCCGGTGTGAAGGGAATTTTCAACACTACGGCTCCCAAAAAACCAAGCGCGAGGCCGAGCAAAATGCCGAGCAGGCCACCAATGACAGACAACACGATCGACTCAACGAGGAACTGCAGCAGCACCTGACCCTCGCTTGCGCCAACCGCGAGGCGGATACCGATTTCACGCGTTCTTTCGGTCACAGAGACAAGCATGATATTCATGATCCCAATACCGCCAACCAGCAGGCTAACGGCGGCGACCGCAGATAATAGCCCTGTTAAAACGTTGGTAATTCCCGTGAGCATCGAGGTGATCTGCTTCATATCCATAACCCCGAAATCGTCTTCTTCACCAAAATCTATATTGCGCCTATCCCGTAGCAGGTTTTCAATATCGACCGTCGCCTTTTCAGTTGTGAACGCGTCCCTTACCGAAGCATAAATCAGGTTAACATCACGATCACCGGCAATGCGCCTTTGGAAGGCGCGGATCGGAACCAATACGAGGTCATCCTGATCGGTGCCAAAGCTGGAAGCGCCTTTTTCTTCCATCACACCGATGATCCGGCACGAGACCTGCTTGAGGCGAATGAAGGTGTCAACCGGGTCACTATTACCAAAAAGCTCTTTCTTAACGGTTTCGCCAATGATGCATACCATTGTGCCACTGCGCAATTCGCTCTCGTAAAAAGCACGCCCGCTGGCAACATTCCAGTCGCGCACATCCATGAACCGGTTGTCAGTGCCGGTCACCGTTGTTGCATAGTTATTGTTGCCAAATATGGCCGTCAGCATTCGGGTATTTGTCGGAGCTGATACCCGAATGCTGGCCAGTTCAGATTCAATGGCGTCGGAATCGGCAATTGTGAAGCTTGATGCACTGCCGCCAGTTCCCGGCCCTTGCTGTGTTGCTCCCGGCATGACCATCAACAGGTTGGTGCCGAGCGAGGCAACCTCTTCCTCGACCTGATCCGTAGACCCTTGCCCAACCGTAACCATGGCGATAACCGCAGCCACACCGATAACGATACCGAGCACGGTTAAAAAGGACCGTGTCGCATTTCGGAAAATTGCGTGAAGCGCCAGGCGGAAGGTTTCAAAAAACATGTCTGCCCCGCACTTGGTTCGGAACGTCAGATTCAATGCGGCCATCAACAAAGTGGACGAGTCGGCTCGCGTATTCGGCCAGTTCTGGTTCGTGCGTGACCATCAAAACCGTGATGCCATCATTTTTGTTGAGGCTCTCAAGAATGTTCATGATCTCGACACTGCGAGCGGTATCAAGATTGCCGGTGGGTTCATCCGCCAACAAAATCGCAGGGCGGGTGACAATCGCCCGCGCGATAGCAACGCGCTGCTGCTGCCCACCCGATAGCTGTGAGGGCCCGTGCTTTTCCCGGCCTTTCAACCCGACTTTTTCCAAAGCCTCGTAGGATAACTTGCGGCGCTCGGATCGTGACATGCCCAAATAGATTAAGGGAAGCTCGACATTTTCCAGAGCCGAAGTCCGCGCCAGCAGGTTGTATCCCTGAAACACAAACCCTAAATAATTTCGCCTGAGTAGGGCTCTTTGATCGCGGTCAAGGGTGCCCACTTCATTTCCGCTAAAAAGGTATTGGCCGCTGGTCGGGGAATCCAGACACCCGACGATATTCATTGCTGTTGATTTGCCGGAACCGCTGGGCCCCATAATCGCCACGAATTCTCCGGCCAAGATTTTGAGGTCGATCCCCTGCAAAGCGCGGACTTCGCCCTCGCCCGCGCCGTAAATCTTGGTGATTTCCCGGAACTCGATAAGCTCCGTCGCTCGGTGCACACTTGTATCTTGAGGAGTCTCGCCGGGCATCATTCAACAATTTCTATGTCAGTTATTACGGTGTCTCCAGGTGATATCTCCCCATCGAGAATCTCCGTTACAATACCGTCAGAGGCTCCAGGGCGGACCTTGACGGAGGTTAATTCATCCTCGCGCATAACCCAGATGATCCTGCGCCCCTCGGCGTCCGGTTCGTTGCGTGTAGAGGGGGCGAAGGATGGTGCGCTGCTGAAAAGCACACCGAGAAGCCCGGAGCCGCTTTCCTCACCAACCGCCTCAACAACGGGCGGTGTAAACCTGAAAGCCGCATTCGATACGACCAGGGCTTCGGCTACATGAGAAACGAGGATTTCAGCCGTTGCGGTCATCCCCGGCAGTAAACGCATATCTGCGTTATCGACCCGTAAAATGGCTTTATAGGTGACGACACCTTCAATTGTTTGCGGTGAATACCGGATCTCGGATATTACCGCGTCAAAGCGCTCGCCCTGATAGGCTTCTACCGAAAAAGTTGCGGGATTTCCGACATCAACGCTCCCGATATCCGCTTCGTCGATATCAACATGCAGGGCCATTTGCTCCAGATCTTCTGAAACGGAAAACAGCGGTGCGATCTGGATCGCTAACTGCACGATCTGGCCAACGACCACGTCCATATCCAATATGACCCCGTCAATCGTCGAGCATATACAGGCCTTCGCCAAGTTTGCGTCAGCTGTGCGCAAACTGGCTTGGGCAATCCGAACTTCGGCCTTTGCCATATTCAGGGAGGCTTCCGCGCGCTGAAAACCGACCCGCGTTGTGGTTAATTGTTCCAGTGAAATAACACCGGTGGATTGAAGGCTAATTGCCCGCTCGTATTGCGTGCGCGATTCATCATAGGTTGCCTCGGCCTCGGCGACCCTTGCCTCGCGGATTGCCAGCGTTGCCTGCGCCTGTTCTAGGGTGACTTCAAGCTGGTCGGTGTTTAACCGCGCCAATACCTGCCCGGCCTCGACCTTGTCATTAAAATCGACCTCCACCGAAACAACCGTCCCGGAAAGTTCGCTGGAGATTTCGATGACCTCTAACGGTTCAACCGTTCCCGTTGCCGCGACAGTTACCCTGATGTCCGATATAAATGCCGGTTCCGAAACATACTTGTTTTCGGGAATCTCGGCACTTTGCCTTAGCACAAACCAGCCGACCGCACCGATAGCTGCCAGCACCAGCAACCAGCGGATAACCCGCATCGTGCCGCTTCCATTTTTCTTGCTGGCGACAATCGACTCAATATCCATCTTTGGCGAAGGCATTCCGTGTTCCTTTTTTCCTGCACGGCATTCTAACTTAGTTATTTGCCGTTGTAATGATCTGAATCAGAAGTCGCTATCTTATTGGAAAACCGGCTTTGGAGACCCAAAAACGTCAAAAGCATATATTTCCTAAAGGTCTGTCGCCTCAAAGCTCGGTATTTCTGTCTCCGGTTTGTTGACTTACGCACGTTTTCCGGAAACAACACAACCCAAAGCCCGGCACCAACCGTCCGGACCTGCGTCGTTAATGATGTCCCATCCAGAATTGCTCACGGCAATGCAGTTTGAAGGTTGCAAGATGAAAGCGCCGTTTCCAACTAAGCCGAATGTTCACTTGTGGCCTGACGATTATTTCATCTAGAGTTGAGCCAAGACGAAATCAACAAAGCGAGGCCAGATATGTCTACCCCCTTCGACAAAGAGCTTGAAGAACGGCTTGTCCGTTATGCGGCGATTGATAGCCAAAGCGACGAAGACTCCGCAGCTTCCCCAAGCACTGAGATCCAATATGATATCTTGCACCTTCTGAAACAGGAGCTGGAGGATATCGGGGCACAGGATGTTGAGCTCACGGAATATGGCGTTGTTCTGGCAACAATTCCGGGCACGGCACCTGGCCCGACAATTGGCTATTTGGCACATATTGATACCGCCCCCCAGTTTAACGCGACCGGCGTTACACCGCGCGTGATCAGGGGCTACAATGGCGGTGATATAACTTACCCGGACGCGCCGGATCTGGTGCTTTCTCCTGAAGAATTTCCTTATCTGGCAGAAAAGGTCGGGCAGGATATTGTTACCGCATCTGGCACCACGCTGTTGGGGGCGGATGACAAGGCGGGCGTCGCCATTATTATGACGGCAGCGCGCTACATGATTGAAAATCCCGATATCGCACACGGCCCCATCCGCATTGCCTTTACCCCTGATGAAGAAATCGGGCGCGGGGTGGATTCAAAACTGCCCGAAGCCCTAGCCGCCGATTTTGCCTATACTTTTGATGGCGCGGCAGTGGGGGAGATCGAATACGAAAGCTTCTCGGCCGATGGCGCTGTAGTCACCATCAAAGGTGTTTCAATTCATCCGGGGTTGGCGACAGGTAAAATGGTGAGCGCCATTCATTTGGCATCCAAAATCATTTCCACACTGCCGCAAGCCACCATGACCCCCGACACTACAGCCGATCGTGAAGGCTTTATTCATGCCACCGAGATGGCAGGAGACGCAGCAGAGATGAAAATCAAGCTGATCCTCCGTGATTTCGAGCGCGATGGGCTAGCGGCCAAAGGCCGGTTGCTTGAGCAGGTGTGTGAGGCTGTGCAGGCTTCTGAACCGCGCGCGATTGTTACCTGTTCTATTAACCCTCAGTATCGCAATATGCGATATTGGCTTGAAACAGATATGGCGCCGGTTGACCTTGCGCGCGCAGCAGCAGCAAAGCTCGGAGTGGACCCTGTTTCTGTTCCGATCAGGGGCGGGACTGACGGATCACGGTTAACCGAAATGGGGGTCCCGACGCCAAACCTTTTCACCGGAATGCAAAACATTCATGGCCCGCTCGAGTGGATATCCGTGCAGGACATGGCAAAAGCAACAGAATTGTGCCTCACCATTTCCGAACTTGCAACGCAGGAACCGGGATAGGCATTTATGCAAACAAAGATCACATGGGTGGGTCATTTTCCGAAAATTCGCAATAGCCTTTGAGGAAAGCAATAATGGATTTGCAGGTAAGGTGGTTTTTGGCATCAAGTTTGACAACCCATGCCACGGAGTAAACACCGGATATTGGCGGTGCGTCTTGCGTGCGTTGGACAGCTGAAAGACTCAATTTAAAGGCGTAGAGATTGTGAGTTGAAACAGCCTAAGAGGCAGTGATCGGTCAGTTTTCTTTTGCCTGAAATTAAAAAATGGACTTAAGAAAGTCGGTTCTATTGGTTGGGTTGGTTACGCCGCTAGTGTTTACAAGTGGGTGCGATTTGTTGATGGCGGAAGAAGAGGTTGTTGACCCGGTAACAGGTGAAGTGACCACGGTGCCGGTTGGGCCGCCGCGGCCAAGTGAACCGCGGGAACCGCGCGGCGGCGGTGGTGGCGGCAGTTGGGGTTAAAACCAAAATAACCTGAAAGGTCTTAAAATGACTATCCAACCAAGCAGCTTTCGTTTCGGCGTGGCGCTGGCTGCAGCGACCTGTTTTCCTTTGATTACGGAAGCTCAGACTTTGGTCCGGGGCTCAGGGGTGCTTGGTTTGCCGGAAATGCAGATTGACCTTTCGACGCGGGCCGCTGAACGCTACGCAATCGTGATCGGCAACGGGGATTACGAGTCGGCTTCCGGCCTGAAGAACGCCAATGCCGATGCGGCGCTGATGGCCAGCTTCTTGCGCGATCAGGGTTACGAAGTTATCGAGCGACACAACCTCACCAAACTCGGGTTCGAGGAATTGTTGCGCCGGGTTTTGTTTGACGTCTCCAAGCAAAGCGAAGTCATTTTCTATTATGCGGGCCATGGTCTGCAAATCGGAACCGGCAACTATATTGTTCCTGTCGATGCCAACCTTGATACCGCTTACGATGTGCCATTTGAAACGGTTTCATTGGAAAGCCTCGTTGCGATTATTGGCGCACGCGCACGGATGCAGCTCATCATTCTTGATAGCTGTCGCAACAACCCTTTTGAGGGACAGGTTTCTCTTTCAGGCGCCGGGAACGACCTTAGCGAAACCCGAAACGGGTTCTCAACCCTTTCGGCGCCGGTAAATTCGTTGCTTGCCTTTTCCACGTCACCCGGGGCACTGGCGCTCGACGGAGATGGCGACAATAGTCCATTTACGTCTGCCTTGATCGAGGCATCATCGTCCAAACCCGATGAATCGGTTTCCACTATTTTGGAAGAAGTCAGAAGGTTGGTTTACCAACGCACCAATGGCCAGCAGGTTCCTTGGGAGAGCTCAACCCTCGTCGAGCAGATTTCGTTCCAGCCAACCGAAGCGGTTTTGCTAAATACACAGGTAATGGAGATCGGGAGCGCCTCTAGAACTTTGGCTTTTGTTGGCGATGTCCCAGAATTGCAGGAAGATAGGGTTACAACAGGCTCGGTAGATATCTCACTCCGCGCAACACTTAGCCCTGAAATTGAGATCGGGACAGCGATACGGGAGGCGCTTGGCTTATCGGAAGATGAGTCGCTTTCGGTTGTTCGACAGCCTGTCGGAGGCCGGTTATCCTACCTTGAGTCAAACGGCGCGCGCATTGCTTCCGATATGACGGGCGCGGCGAGCCGAGGGCTCGATCAGGTGCTCTATGCAAATACGATGCCTCAAACCAATGCTTCGATAGTAGATGGGGCTGTCCATACCGACGAATTTCGGGTCTTGGCAAATGGTGAGGAAAAAGTTGTCCGCATCGCACTTGAAGGCAATACCTGTGATATCGAAGCCGGAGACCATCTGGACCCCGAAGGCTCGGGCCTGACACGATACGCCAATGAAATCCGCCCCGAAATCGCGTTGCAAGCTTGCCAACAAGCGGTTGCTGACCACCCCGATGTCGGACGGTTCTACTATCAACTAGGTCGCGCTTTTCGCGCCTTGCGTATGTTTGACGAGGCGCGTACTGCCTTTGAAAAAACACGAGACTTGGGGCACTCACGGGCTTGGGTGGCCATCGGAATGCGCCGGGCAATATTGGCCTCTTGTATGAACGCGGAGCTTTGGGCCGTTCCGGCGCCGCTGACAATGCCATGGAATGGTATGAACAAGGTAT
>DFBP01000113.1:25144-26473 GCA_002366685.1 Rhodobacterales bacterium UBA3077
CAGCGCCCGAGTGGATATTCACGCTTTGAAGCCGCAACCTTTGCGGCCAAGGCTGCGGCTTTATCTGATGAGAGTGCCAAAAAGGAAGCCTTGAATGTGCTGGGGCGTATGAACCGCAGTCTGGTGGATTCTGCCACGCAGCAATTCATAGCGGACTTTGGCGTTGAAATTTCGGTCGACGGAGCCTTTGGTCCAGGAAGCCAGGCTGCCCTGGATCAAGTGGCTGCGCGGTTTGGGGAAACAGCGCCTTCCGGCCGTGTTGATCGGCTTGTGTTTCTGGCCGGGCTCTATTGGACAACAACACCCTTCCGTGTTGACCTCTACTGATTTGATGATTTTTGTGCGGCGGCTTGTTTAAGCCAACTCCGTTGCCAAAAGGTCAAATACCATTCGAATGCGCCGGCTGGTGTTAAGCTCGCGGTGCGCGACCAGCCAAATTGGAAACATGAGCGGCTCAAGATCGGGCAACACACGCTCCACGAGAGGTTCCGCATCCCCGATATTGCCGTCCAGAATCCCGATTCCGACCCCGTTTTTAACCAGCTCCCACATCACATTGTAGCTTTCGGTCATAACCGGAAAGTTCTTTTGTGAGAGATTGAGACCCATCATATTGAGGCCATTGAGGAGCGCACCGGTCGAGTCGATATTTATAAAATCCGCATTGCGAAGATCATAAGGCACGGCCGGATTGCCGATTTTTTCTATGTATGCCGGGGTCGCGTAAAGGCGGGCCGGAACGTCCTTTATCTTTTTGGCAATCAAGTCGGGCTCGGTTGGGCGGAAATTACGAATGGCAATGTCGGCTTCGCGGCGGCGTAAATCACTGGGCGAATTTGACGCCACAATTTCGATGGTGATCCCGGGTTCCTGAGCATGCAATTTATGGATGATCGGCGGGAGAACAAGGGAAGCATAGGTTTCGCTGGCGGCGATACAGATTGAGCCGTCAATTGACTGCGATTGACCCATTGCTGTGAGCGAAACCTTGTTCGCGGCGTCCCCCATCGCACGAACATGGTCGAGCAGTTCAATTCCGCTTGGCGTGAGCGACAGGCCCCGGCCTACGCGCTCAAACAATACGATATCCAGTTCCTGTTCAAGGGCATCTACCTGCCGCCCCAGTGTGGGTTGCGCCATGCCAAGCGCACGGGCAGCCGCCGAAAGCGAACCCTCTTCGGCGGTCACCAAAAAGGCCCGAGCCCTGTTCCAGTCAAATTTTACCGAACGCCAATCCATGCGTTTATGCATATCAAACTGACGTATTTGGTCAATTTATATATTTGGTCGCTGAGGCTAGAAACTCGCAAGACAGTAAAAAAACCTCGG
>DFBP01000113.1:26510-27231 GCA_002366685.1 Rhodobacterales bacterium UBA3077
GAAAGGGCCAGGCATGACAACTACAAATAGCCATCAGTCGCCACATCGGCGTGCCGCCATCGTTTACGGCGTTTTATTCCTCCTCTCCTTTTTGAGCTACGGCACAGGCAGTTCGCTGGTTGCTGAACTCGCTGACAGCCCACAAGGGCTTGAGGCCGTCGCAGACAGCACACCACTATTTGTTTTTGGCATCGTGCTCATGGCTGTTGTTCACACTTTCACAAATATCGGGCTTGCCGTCGTGATGTTCACCATCCTTAAACCTTTCAATCAGATCGTTGCTTTTGGGTATGTAAGTGCCGCTGTAACCGCGACCATCATCGCAACAGTGGGTGCTTTATTTATGCTCCTGCTAGTGCCGCTTAGCGAAGCCTTTTTGGTATCAAGCAGTGAGCCAATCTATTTAGACTCCCTCGCATCGCTGCTCAAAAAGGGTGGGTTTTACGGATACCAACTGAGCATGACGATCTGGGGCATCGGTGGAATACTATTTTGCTACCTACTTTCAATTTCGAAACTGGTGCCGCGGGTTTTCCCTGTTTGGGGAATAATTGGTTACCTCGTCTTCATGGTTGGAACGCTCGGAGAAATGTTTGGCTATTCCATCGGCTTGGCGCTTTCAGCACCCGGAGGGTTGTTTGAAGTCAGCCTCAGCCTTTGGCTAAACATCAGAGGATTTAACCGGCCGAAATTGGTCTGATCGGCAAGCAAACGCAAACCT
>DFBP01000034.1 GCA_002366685.1 Rhodobacterales bacterium UBA3077
ATCGTCCCTGAGCAGTTTGAGCTGTAAGCGGCTAGCCTGCCGTTCTTTTTGAACGGGAGAGAGCACGATGCAGAGATTGTCGATGCGCAAGATTAGAGAAGCCCTTCGGCTTCGATCAGATGGATTATCTGGACGCCAGGTGGCACAAAGCCTGTCGTTGGGGCGGGCGACGGTATCGGAGTATTTCCGGCGCTGTGATGTGGCGGGGTTGAGTTGGCCTTTGCCTGATAATCTGTCGGACGCTGATCTCGAGCTGCGACTATTCCCGCATCAAGCCGGCGCATCCGCGCGGTCCATTCCTCAGCCGGACTGGGCCTATGTGCATGCCGAGTTGCGCCGTAAGGCCGTGACGCTGGCACTCTTGTGGGAGGAATATCGCGGGGTTCATCGCGATGGCTACAGCCGATACTGTGAGCTTTACACCCGGTGGGAGGGAAAGCTGTCGCCGGTGATGCGCCAGCGGCACCCTGCTGGTGAGCGACTGTTCGTGGATTATGCGGGTCACACCGTTGATGTTGCCTGCCCCGAGACGGGTGAGATACGCACGGCCCAGATCTTCGTCGCGGCGCTTGGGGCATCGAACTACACCTATGTTGAAGCGACTTGGACACAGAGCCTGCCGGATTGGATCAGCAGCCACGTTCGCGCTTTCAGCTTCTTTGGCGGTGTGCCTGCGCAGGTGGTGCCGGATAACCTTAAGGCCGCCGTTATCAAGGCCTGCTTTTATGACCCCGCGATCAATCGCACCTACGGGGACATGGCGGCACATTACGATACTGCCGTCGTGCCCGCACGGCCCCGCAAACCTAAAGATAAGGCCAAGGTGGAAGGGGCGGTGCTGTTGGCCGAGCGTTGGATATTGGCACGTATGCGCAACCAGACATTCTTCAGCCTTGATGAGTTGAACGCGGCGATCCGGCCCCTGCGCGATCAGCTGAACGATAAAGTCACCCGGCACCTTGGCACCAGCCGTCGGGCCTTGTTTGAGCAACTGGACAAACCAGCGCTGAAGCCGCTGCCCCATGAGCCCTACGTCTACGCCGAGTGGAAGCAGCGGCGTGCTGGGATCGATTACCATATCGATGTGGATCGGCATTATTACTCGGTGCCGCATCAGTTGATCAAACAGGCCCTCTGGGTGCGCATCACTGCTCGCACGGTCGAAGTCTTCCATAAAGGTCAAAGGGTTGCCGCCCACCAGCGGACCTCGGGCAACCGCCAGCATTCCACGATCCGCGATCACATGCCCGCCAACCACCGCTTCCGTGCAGGCTGGTCGCCAGAAGTCATCCGCGCTCGCGCCGCCCGGATCGGGCCTAATGTGGCCACGTTCGTTGAGATGCTGATGCAAAAGCGCAGGCACCCTGAACAAGCCTACCGCTCTTGCCTTGGTGTCCTGAAGCTGGCGCGCGGGTTTGGCAATGCCCGCCTCAACGCAGCCTGCAAACGCGCCCTTGAGATCAACGCCTATTCCTACACATCCCTGCATTCCATTCTGAAGAATGGTCTGGATCGCCAACGCCGAGAGCAAACCACGGACGGCCCCGCGATCACACATCCCAACATCCGTGGTGCGGATTACTTCCACTGAAGAAAGTACAGCAAAATGCTGACACACCCAACCTTTGATACCCTGCGGGCGCTGAAGCTCGATGGCATGGCTGAGGCCTTCGCCGAGATGGCGAGCCAGGACGGCTCTGCCGACCTGACCCATGCAGAATGGCTGGGCCTCTTGATCGACCGGGAAAGCACCAGCCGCGAGACCAAACGCTTCGAAAGCCGCATGCGCACCGCCCGCCTGCGCCACGTCGGGGCCGCGCCTGAAGACGTGGACTACAAAACCCGACGCGGGTTGGACAAAGCACTGTTCCAGAGCCTGCTGACCAGCAAATGGATACGTGACAAACGCAACCTTATGATCACCGGCCCTTGCGGTGTGGGCAAAACCTGGCTCGCTTGCGCGCTTGCCCAAGCGGCGTGCCGTGACGGCGTCACCGTGCTCTACAAACGCACCACCCGCCTGTTCGACGAACTGGAACTGGCCCACGGCGATGGCCGCTTTCCACGCGTCTTCAAGGCGTTGACCAAAACCCAACTGCTGATCCTGGACGACTGGGGCCCGGATCGCCTGAATGCAAGCCAGCGCCGCGACTTGATGGAGATCGTCGAAGATCGATACGGCACCGGTTCCACCCTGATCACCAGCCAGTTGCCGCTCTTCACATGGCACGAGGTCATCGGCGAGCCCACCTTCGCAGACGCAATCCTCGACCGGCTCGTGCACAACGCGTATCGCCTCGAACTCGAGGGACAGTCGTTCAGAAAGAAAGAAGCCAAAATGGGTGACGAAGTGGCTGCAAACTGATACTGAAAAACTCAGGCCTCAAGACGACGCGCCAAGGGTGGCCGGATGTCGTCGGAATGACCGGCCGGATACTCCGGAATGCGCACCTAACCTTGCCAGTAGCCCCCGCTACTTGGAGAATGTCAGTTTGGACCGTTAATAAATCGGCAACCAAGATTGGAGCATTTAAATTTAGTCAGGGTTATAAGGTTGCTAGAAATAATGGGTATCGGATAATGCGTTTGAGAGATGTGATGAAAGGCGCTAAAACATGAGCAGCACCCCACCCCGGGTTCTCGCGGTTGCCTCGGGTGGAGGGCACTGGGTGCAGCTTTGCCGCCTGATTCCGGCTTGGGATGGCTGCGTCGTCACTTATGTAACAACAGAGCCGGGTTTCAAAGCCGGGATTGAGGCAGCGGCGGCTGCTCGTGGCCAGTCGCGCCCGGGGTATCATGTGGTGCTTGAAGCCAATCGCTGGCAAAAGCTGCGACTGGTGCGCTCGCTTTTGCAGATGGGTTTGATCCTGATGCGTACCCGACCGGATGTGGTTGTCACCACCGGGGCGGCGCCGGGGTATTTTGCGCTGCGCCTGGCGGCGATGATGGGCCGCCGCACAATCTGGATCGACAGTATTGCCAATGCTGAGGAATTGTCACTTGCCGGTCAAAAAGCCGGGCGGCACAGTGACCTTTGGTTGACGCAATGGGAGCATCTGGCGAAGCAGAATGGTCCCGAATATAAGGGATCAGTGTTGTGATCTTTCTTACAGTTGGGACTCATGAGCCCTTTGATCGTCTTGTGCGCTGTGTGGATGATTGGTGCTCAGAGCGGGGAGACGAGGTATTCGGCCAGATCACAAAACGCGCGGGCTATCAGCCAAGCCACTTCAAAGCTGTACCCTCGCTTGATCCGGCGGAGTATCAAAAACAGTTCCGGGAGGCAGATTTCATCGTGTCCCATGCTGGCATGGGATCAATCCTTACGGCGCTTTCGATGCAAAAGCCGATTATCATTTTGCCAAGGCGGGGGTATTTGCAGGAAACCCGCAACGACCATCAGTTTGCGACAGCACAGCGATTTCAGTCGCGGGCTGGGGTTTTTGTGGCGCAGGACGAGGCCGACTTGCCGGAAGTACTGCACCAGCTTGCGGACGGAAATGTCACAGCGGGGCAAGGAATTTCGCCTTTTGCCGACGAGCAATTGATTGGCACATTACGGGATTTCATTCATGGACCCGCCCGTATCATATGACCCCCGATTTATTAATGAGAGAACATAATGAATTTGCAAGATACCCTTCCGCAGGACCTCATGACCGCGCTGGAGCGCCAAAGCGCCA
>DFBP01000168.1:0-1469 GCA_002366685.1 Rhodobacterales bacterium UBA3077
ACCTGCGGTTTCACCAGTGACCACACCGCCGCCATGGCCGGCACCGAACTGACCGCGCCCGCGATCATAAAAGACATCGCCGCCCCAGCGCTCATCCCCTGCGCGGTCAGCCCCGCCAGCAACGGCGGTGCCACATAGGAATTGAGATAAGCGGGCATGCCCACAAAAGCGGCGGTGATGATCGGCAGCACACCTTCGCCACCCACCACATTGGCGATCAGTTCCGCTGGCACATAGCTCACTAGCAGGGCTTCCAGCACATAGGCCATCGCCAACCATTTCGCCAAAAACAGAGCATTGGTGATGAACTCGCGCTTGAAAACGACCCGCCGTTCGGCCTCTTGCCAAAACGCCCATTTCGGCTTGCCATCCAGCGGCGAAGGCCCACAGCCACAACCTCGGTTCACGACCTTTTTCAGCGGGTCGCCAAAGGCCCCGGCCCGTAGCACAAACCGCACCAGAAATCCGCCAAACAGCCCCAGCCCGACCGCTGCCACAGCCTTGCCAATCGCAAAAGGCCAGCCCAGCGCGCCAGCCGTTATAAACAGGGTTGGCGGGTCGATCAGCGGGGAAGACAGCCAAAAAGCCATAACAGCCGAAAGCGGCGCGCCCAATATCAGCAATCCCGAGATAAACGGGATCACCTCGCATGAGCAAAACGGGGCCAACCCGCCAAAAACTGCCGCCACAAAAATCATCCGAACCTCGCGCCCTTTAAAGGCGCTGGCTATCATTGTTTCCGCTCCGGCAGCTTTGAGCCCTGCAATCAGAAGCACCGCAAATACGATATATTTCAACGTGCTGAAAAAGGCAGCCAGCGCAAACAGCGTCACGGTTGTCAGGTTCGCCCAGTCAAAAATGGCAACCAGAACCAGAAGCGTTACCGATACCGTCCACGGTGACTTCAGGTTTGGCCGGCGAAAGCCGCTATTATCAGAAATATCAACCATGTCAGGAGTCCTCATTTGATGATGGGGCCATGCAGCACTCTTGCAGGATAAATTCCGCAAGGGCTTCCAGATGCCGATAGTCAGCGCGATTGATAATCGCCCGCCCGCGTTTTTCTTGGGTGATCAAGCCAGCGGTTTGCAAGACCTTCAAGTGATGCGCCAAGGTCGAAGCCGCAATCCCGCTCCGCGCCATTATCTCGCTCACCTGCAAGCCCGTCTCTCCGGCCTTGACCAGATGCTGAAGCACGCCCAACCGGTGCGCCGCCCCCATCGCCGAAAACCCGTCCGCTGCTTTTTCGATATCCATGCTCAAGCCCCACTATAAACCATATAACTAGTTTATTGGTTTTTTTGAAGCTAAAAGCAAGCCCTATTAACAGGGCTGCTTAAATTTCAGGCTTCGGGGTAATAAACCTCGTAGAGCGGACCCAAGGTTTCGTCTTTAAAAAGCGAGCTCACCGAGGCACCGCTGGCAATATTCTGGATCGCCTGTGCGTAAACCGGAGCGGTCGGCACCAT
>DFBP01000168.1:1542-9238 GCA_002366685.1 Rhodobacterales bacterium UBA3077
GTGATATAGGAATGCACCTCTTTGGCCCCCTTCTCTGTCAACAAATCAGCGGCTTTGCAAAGCGTGCCGGCCGTGTCGCAAATATCGTCCACAATAATGCAAACCTTGTCTTTAACCTCGCCGATTACGGTCATGCCCGCAATCTCGCCGGGGGCGTTGCGGCGTTTGTCCACAATCGCAAGGTCAGCCCCGATATTCTGGGCGAGCTGGCGCGCACGGGCCACACCGCCAACATCGGGGGAAACTACGGTCACGTTTTTAAGATTTTTGAAATGGTGCTTCACGTCCAGCGCAAAAATCGGTGAGGCATAGAGGTTGTCCACCGGAATATCGAAAAAGCCCTGAATCTGGGCGGCGTGCAGGTCCATCGTCAAAATCCGCTCGATACCGGCTTCGGTCAACAAGTTGGCCACCAACTTCGCGCTGATCGGCGTGCGCGCCTTGGTCCGGCGGTCCTGCCGCGCATAACCAAAGTAGGGAATAACCGCAGTGATGCGCTTGGCTGAAGACCTTTTCAACGCATCGGCAATAATCATCAATTCCATCAAGTGATCATTCGCCGGTTTCGATGTGGGTTGCAGGATAAACATATCCTCGTCCCGCACGTTTTCGTAAACCTCGACGAATATCTCGCCATCGTTGAACTGCTCCACACGGGCATCTACAATCGACAGCGGTTCGCCGCGGTGCATCCCCATTCTTTTGACGATATTTCGCGCCAGTGTTTTATTGGCATTGCCGGAAATGAGCTTGGGGGGATGCGAGCTGCGCATGATCGGAAACCTTTGGTTAGGTGGCGATTCTCTCTGGGCTTGGGCGCGGTGTAACAAACCCGTTGCCGCTTGCATAGGGGCTTGTTAAGGGTTCAGGCAAAAGGATGTCCAAATGGCAATCGAAATAATCAACGGAAGGCAGATCGGCGTTTCCCGCAGGGGGGAAGGCGTGCCATTGCTGTTGTTGCATTGCGCACTCGCACATCGCGGGGCGCTGGCCCCGTTAATGAACCATCTCGGTGCTATGGCGTTCACGGCCATTGACTTGCCCGGGCATGGTCAATCCGAGTATGACCAAAGCACAGATATTCAGGTGCAAGCGATTGAAACCACAATCGCATTGTTAGAAGACGCTGATGGTCCCAGCCATTTGTTCGGGCATAGTTTCGGTGCGACCGTGGCGTTGCGCGTGGCGATTGACCGCCCCGATCTGGTGCGCTCGGTCGCGCTCTATGAACCGGTTTATTTTTCACTGCTGGCGCATTCTAATCCACAAGCCTATGAAACCGAAGCGTCAGCCGCCGGAGCGTTTTCCCGAGCGGCCGAACAAGGGGACTGGCCCAATGCCAGCCGCGCGTTTCTGTCTCGCTGGAGTTCGGAAAGCTTTGATGATCTTTCAAAAGCTCAGCAGAGTTATATCCTGAGAACCATCCCCCTGATACTGGCCAGCGAACCTTCTATATCTTCGCCAGAAAGTGGTGAAGAAGTGCTGAGCCGATTGCAAGGGTTGCGCCTTCCGCTTGTATTGCTGGAAGGTCGTAACTCGCCGCCTGTTATCTCAGCGATAAATGCGGTGATTGCCGAACGGGCTTTGAATGTTGAGCGCCGGATTATTGATGGGGCCAGCCATATGGGGCCAATCAGCCACCCGGGTGAGGTAGCGGCTGTGCTTAATGAGTTCTTTATAGAATAGGCTTTACCTGCCAAATGCATTTTCAAAAGATACCTTTTGAAAATGCGGCTGCGGCGCTGTGGCCTCGGCTGCGCCTCGGCAGGGGCTGCCGCCCCTCTTGGCTTTGCCAATTCACCCCGCGAGTATTTTTTCAGAAAAGAAGCGGATTTAGGCGCTGATCAGATCAATGAACCGGTCGATCTCTTCATCGCTTGTGGCCCAGTTGCAAACCAGCCTTGCTGAAATGATTTCGTCATCCGGCCCTTCCAATGGCTGATCAAACGGCCAGTGATAATATTTGGCGCCAGCTTCATGAGCGGCGATATGGCCTTTGCGCGGCCAACCGGCAAATATTGCGTTGGCCTGCATCGGGTGCAACAGATTTGCGCCCGGAACCTTCAAAATGCCTTCTGCCAAACGGTCTGCGGCGCGGTTGGCTTTCTGCGCGAGGTTTAGCCACAGACCATTGGTCAGATATGCCTCCATTTGCGCGGACAGGAACCGGTGCTTGGAAAACAGATGCCCGCCGCGCTTGCGGCGGAGTTCGAATTCCCAAGCCAGTTCGGGGTCAAAAAGGATGACAGCTTCCACGCCGAGCAGGCCATTTTTGGTACCACCAAAGCTGAGGACATCAATGCCGGCTTTCCAGGTCATTTCAGCGGGTGTACAGCCCAAGCGCACCAGTGCATTGGCAAAACGGGCGCCATCCATATGGCAGGAGATATCGTTTTTACTGGCAATTTCACAAAGTGTAGAAATTTCTGCCACCGTATAAACGGACCCGGCCTCTGTGGCGGTTGTTAGGCTGAGCGCGCCCTTTTGAACATTGTGTACGCCGGCGCGCGCGGTATGCATAATCGCTTTTTCAAGGCTCTCAGGGTCAATTTTGGCGTCTTCCCCGTCCAGCAGGGTCAGCTTGCTGCCGCCGGTGAAAAACTCGGGTGCCCCGCATTCGTCTTCCTCGATATGCGCCATCCGGTGGCAATAGACCGTTTGCCAAGGCTGCACGAGGCTTGCGAGGGCCAGTGAATTGGCGGCCGTGCCCGTGGCAACCAAATAGACCTCGGCCTTGGGGGCTTCGAAGATTTCGCGAACAAGGGTGCGCACGTTATCCATGATCGGGTCAGCTCCGTAAGGCATCGCCGAACCCTCATTCGCCCGCGTAATCGCTGCAATGACTTCGGGGGCTGCTGGCCCGCCATTATCCGACGCAAAAAACATGAGTTACTCCCCGATAATGTAATCTTCGATATCATCCATATCGACTTCGTATTCCGGTATCGCCCACTCTTTCACCGAAGCGCCGGCTTCTACAACCGATTCCTTTTGGCCTGAAAGCAGAGGGTGCCAATCAGGCAGCCCCTCACCTTCGTGCAACAACCGGTAGGCGCAGGTGGAAGGCATCCATTCCGCGATCTGTTCGATGTTGTCGGGCGTGAGAATCACGCAATCTTTCACGATCTGTTTGCGTAGGGCATAGTTGCCACATTGGCAGGTTTTTGTGTCGAGCAGGCGGCAGGAAACATTTGTGAATAAAAAGTTCCCTGTGTCTTCATCTTCCAGTTTGATCAGGCAGCAATTGCCGCAACCGTCGCACAAAGCCTCCCATTCTTCACGGGTCATGTCGTCCATTGACACCCGCTCCCAGAAGTTTTTACGCATTCTTGAGGATCTCGCGACTCTGCGCGCAATCTTTGTGCATCTGTTCGATTAGTCCATCTAAATCGTCAAATTTGAGCTCTGGGCGTTGAAATTGGACAAGAGCGACCGAGACCTCAGCCCCGTAGAGGTCCCCCTCAAAGTCAAAAACATAGACTTCAAGGTTGGGAATATTGCGGCCAAAGGTTGGGCGGTCCCCCAATGATGATGCCCCTTGATAGTTGCCTTTGTGCGGCCCCGTCAGCACATCAAAAAACACCGCATACACGCCAAAGCGCGGCAGGTGCAGGTCTTTCACCGAGATATTGGCCGTTGGGAATCCGAGCTCCCGTCCGCGTTGGTCGCCCTGTTCGACCACACCGTCAATCCTGTGCCAGTGGCCAAGCATCCGTGCGGCATCTTCGGGCTGGCCAGCGGCCAAAGCACTGCGAATGGCCGAAGAAGAATAATGCCCGTGTTTGTCAGAAATCAGCGGGGCCACCGTCAGCTCGATACCGTATTCAGGGCAATGCTCGCGCAAAAAGGCAACGTCACCTTCGCGCCCTTTGCCAAAACGGAAGTCCTCCCCAACGACGAGGTGCGAGATCCCGAGCCCGCTGGCGAGCACATCACGCACAAATTCCAACGCCGTAAGGCTGGAAAGCGCCTCATTGAAAGGTAGATCATAGAGCACATCAACGCCGATTTTTTCAAGCCGGTGGCGCTTGGCAGCCACGTTCATCAGTCGAAATGAAGGTGAGTCAGGGGCAAAAAAACTGCGCGGATGCGGCTCGAAGCTGATAACCCCCAGCGGCGCACCTTCGCGCCGCGCCAAATTGATCACCGAAAGGTGCCCAAGATGCACCCCGTCAAAATTGCCCATCGCCACCGAGGCGCCGCGCAAAGGAATATCGGTATACCGCTCGAAAATCTGCATCACAGGCCTTTAGCTACGGCGCGGTGCCATCACCAACGCCTCTCCCTTTATCACTACGGTATCGCCCACAGTGCAAATGCAATCAAGCCCCACCTTGGCTTTGCGCGGGTCAATCGTGCGCACAGTGACCGTGGCGCGCACCTTGTCTCCGGGGCGCACAGGGGCGGTAAACATCAGATTTTGCTGCAAATAAATGGTGCCATGGCCCGGCAATTGCTCTCCAATTACGGCCGAAATCAGCCCTGCGCCCAACATCCCGTGGGCAATGCGCCCGTTAAAAGGCGTGTCGGTGGCATATTCGTCATCCATATGGATCGGGTTATGGTCACTTGAAAGCACCGCAAAAGCATGGATTTCTTCGTCATCAATCACCTTTTCCACAAAGCGGCTCATGCCCACTTCAAGGTCTTCGACAAATATAGTGCCTACCGGCAGGTCATGTCCTCTTGGCATCGCTACACCTTCAGGTTCGGAATAATTTGCTTTTTGCGGGATACAACGCCGGGCAACAGCACCATATCACCAGATACTTCAGCGTTAAACGACTTTTCAGCCAGTGCCTTCACGGCCTCATTTGGCACCAGCAAGGTCGACGCTTCGTTCAGAATATCGACCACAAACAAAAGCACCTCGTCCACGCCGTCTTCCACGGTCACGCTGCCCATGGTTTCCATCAGGCTGGCTTTACGGTCAAGCACGACGGAAGGGCTCGTGGTTTCCAGCACCGATATCCGCATCTTGGCCTCGCCAACCTCAAAGATTTTCGAGTCGAGCCGCAGAAGCTCCGCGTCGGAAAAATGCGAAATATCGGATTTCGCGGCAAACATCTCGGCCGCATATGTCGGAATATCCAGCCCCAGGTCTTTGGCCATCCGGTGCGCAATGGCAACATCCCGCGGCGTGGTGGTCGGGGAGCGGAACTCCAACGTGTCTGAAAGAATACAGCTCAAAACCAGCCCTTTAACAGGGTCCGGCATGGCCTCCATCGCCTCAGAGGGAATGATCGCCATCATCACAGTCGCGGTTGAAGCCACGGGGCGGATCGTGAAATTAATTGGCGTTTTGGTGGTTAAGCCGCCAGCAATTGCGTGGTGGTCTATAACCTGACGAATGTCAGCATCCGAAATGTTTTCAAAAAGCTCGGCGGGGTTGTTTGTGTCAACAATCACCACTTTTTCACCGGCTTCGATACCGGTGAGAATCTCGGGCAACTTAAACCCCCAGCGTTCCAGCACAAACAGGGCCTCGGTATTGGGTGTACCCAAAACATAAGCCGTCGCTGGCTTTTTTGCCACTTCGTTCAGGTACCAAGCCCAGATCAGGGCGGAGCCGGTTGCGTCTGTATCGGGGGCCTGATGGCCAAAAACCTTAATCATGATGTCGCCTTTGTTGCGCTGCAATATTTTTATCGGTGTATAATACGGCAAAGCCGCTTTGTCACCCATAACCATTAAGGTGCTTTCCATCTGCTTCAAGCTCTGGCAATTTGGGCCGCATGAAACCGAGTGAGACCGATCTTTACCTACCCGTCAAAACCTTTCTAGAAGCGCAGGGTTACGAAGTTAAGTCTGAAATCGGCGCGGTCGATGTGGTCGCGCTGCGGGGGTCAGAAGACCCCGTACTGATTGAGCTGAAGCTCGGGTTTTCTCTGACGCTGTTTCATCAGGGGGTTGCACGACAATCGGTGTCGGATACCGTTTACCTTGCCATTGAAAAGCCAAAAGGCCGAACCCTTAAAGCCAATCTGGCGCTTTGCCGCCGCCTTGGGCTTGGCTTGCTCACAGTGCGCCTGCGCGATGGCTTCGTTGAGCCACTCGCCGACCCGGCCCCGTTTACCCCCCGCAAATCACCCCGCCGCAAGGCCCGCCTCTTGCGCGAATTTGCCCGCAGAGTCGGAGACCCCAACAAAGGCGGCGCCACCCGCGTCGGGCTTATTACATCCTACCGTCAGGATGCCCTCAAATGCGCTGAATATCTCAACCAGCATGGCCCAAGCAAAGGCGCGGACATTGCCAAAGCCAAAAAAGTCCCGACTGCGACCCGCATTTTGGCGGCGGACCATTACAGCTGGTTTGAACGGGTTGAGCGGGGTACTTACGCGTTAACCCCGAAAGGGGCCGAGGCCCTTGAAGCCTACCAATAGCTCCCTGCGGCATCCTGCCCTTGACTCACTCCCAAACCCTGCCTAAATACCTCCCGTTAGCACTCAAAGGTGGTGAGTGCTATTATCCTAAAAACCACCGTTTGGAAAAACCAAAAGGAGCCTCCAAAATGGCATTTACTCCATTGCACGACCGCGTTGTGGTTCGCCGCCTCGAAGGCGATGAAAAAACCGCTGGCGGATTGATCATCCCTGACGCTGCCAAAGAAAAACCCTCCGAAGGTCAAATCGTTTCTGTAGGCGCAGGCGCCCGTGATGAAGATGGCGACCGTATCTCCATGGACGTTAAAGCAGGCGACAAAGTTCTGTTTGGCAAATGGTCCGGCACCGAGATCAAGATCGACGGCGAAGACCTGCTGATCATGAAAGAATCCGACATTATGGGCATTATTGCTTAATTTATAAGGAGCTATAACAATGGCTGCAAAAGACGTAAAATTCGGCACAGATGCCCGCAATCAAATGCTGGCCGGCGTAGACATTCTCGCCAATGCTGTAAAAGTAACCCTCGGCCCTAAAGGCCGCAACGTGGTGATCGACAAATCCTTCGGCGCCCCGCGCATCACCAAAGATGGTGTTTCGGTTGCCAAAGAGATCGAGCTTGAAAACAAGTTTGAAAACATGGGCGCACAGATGGTGAAAGAGGTTGCTTCCCGCACCAACGACACCGCCGGTGACGGCACCACAACAGCTACCGTTCTGGCTCAGGCGCTCGTGCGCGAAGGCATGAAACGCGTAGCCGCCGGCATGAACCCGATGGACCTCAAGCGCGGCATCGACCTTGCTGTTTCCAACGTGGTTGCCTCCATTCAGGATTCCGCCCGTGAAGTGAAAGACAGCGACGAAGTCGCTCAGGTTGGCACCATCTCCGCCAACGGCGAAGCCGCTATCGGCAACCAGATCGCGGACGCCATGCAGCGCGTTGGCAACGAAGGTGTTATCACCGTTGAGGAAAACAAAGGTCTGGAAACAGAAACCGAAGTTGTGGAAGGCATGCAGTTTGATCGCGGCTACCTCTCGCCTTACTTTGTTACCAACCCTGACAAAATGATCGCCGACATGGAAGACTGCCTGATCCTGCTGCACGAGAAAAAACTCTCGTCGCTTCAGCCAATGGTTCCGCTTCTCGAAACCGTTATCCAGTCCGGCAAACCGCTGATGATCATCGCGGAAGATGTTGACGGCGAAGCGCTGGCAACCCTCGTGGTGAACAAACTGCGCGGCGGCCTGAAAATCGCAGCCGTTAAAGCCCCTGGCTTTGGCGATCGTCGTAAAGCCATGTTGCAGGATATCGC
>DFBP01000168.1:9316-9475 GCA_002366685.1 Rhodobacterales bacterium UBA3077
AAAAGCGGAGATCGAAGCCCGCGTTTCGCAGATCAAACAGCAGATCGAAGAAACCACTTCTGACTACGACCGTGAAAAACTGCAGGAACGTCTGGCCAAACTGGCTGGCGGTGTGGCTGTTATCCGCGTTGGTGGTGCTACAGAAACCGAAGTTAAAGA
>DFBP01000168.1:9483-10701 GCA_002366685.1 Rhodobacterales bacterium UBA3077
GAAGGTGTTGTTGTTGGTGGTGGTGTTGCCCTTATGCAGGGTGCCAAAGGCCTCGAAGGTCTTTCCGGCGAAAACGCAGACCAAGATGCGGGTATCGCCATTGTGCGCCGCGCGCTTGAAGCCCCGCTTCGCCAGATCGCCGACAATGCCGGTGTTGACGGTGCGGTTGTGGCTGGCAAAGTTCGCGAGAGCGACGACGACAACTTCGGCTTTAACGCCCAGTCTGAAGAATATGGCAACATGTTCGACTTCGGCGTGATTGACCCGGCCAAAGTGGTGCGCACCGCGCTTGAGGATGCAGGCTCTATTGCCGGTCTCCTGATCACCACCGAAGCTATGGTTGCCGATCAACCAGCGCCTGCCGGTGCTGGTGGTGGCGCAATGCCAGACATGGGTGGCATGGGCGGCATGGGCGGCATGATGTAAGGTCAAACCTTCAGGTTTGACCGGCAGGCGACAGGTGAATGGCCCTTTTGGGCCAATCACCGAAAGCCATACCGCTTAGCTAACAAATTCAAAGGGTCGCCTTCGGGCGGCCCTTTTTTTGAGGTGCGTGGCCCTTCCACTACCTTAAAAAATATTGTTCGAATCTGCCGGTTGTGTGTAGCCTGTCCTAATTAGCCTGATCGCAACCTGACCAGAAGGAGCTGACATGAACCACTACACACTCGTGATTCCAGTTTACACAACTATGGTATTGTTGCCGCGATTATAGATGGGATGACTGTTTATGCGCCTCTGCCATGCCGTTGCCTATGTCACCAAACAAACCCACGAAATCCGCGCAACCTTTTACACATTCGGAAGCCTCGCCGTCATCTACATGGCGCTACACACCCTTTGGGTTATCCTTCTCTAGCGCCGCCAAGCCGCGCCTCGAAAATGAAAGAACCGATATGAAACGCCTCATCCCTTCTTTACCTGAAACGCCAACACTCGGCGACGTTTTCCAAGCCTTCCCTGAAAAGATCGCGCCGTTGATGGAATACCACGACAAGCTTCTGCGCGGGCCAAGTGACCTCAGTATTGCCGAGCGCGAATTGATCGCAGCCTATGTTTCAGGCTTAAACGCATGCTCTTTCTGCCACGGCGCACATAGCGCCATGTCAATCGCGTTCGGCATAAGCCAATCCACGATCAAAGCCCTTGTTGCAGATCTTGAAACCGCGCCGATTGACGAAAAATTCAAGCCGGTCCTGCGCTATGTCGGCAAGCTGA
>DFBP01000168.1:10751-11030 GCA_002366685.1 Rhodobacterales bacterium UBA3077
TTTGACGCGATCCAGACCTGTGGCCTGTTTAATATGATGAACCGGATCGTCGAAGGTTCGGGCGTAGATTCCTACCCCGGCGACCCGGCAGATGTCGAAGAAGAACGGCTGGCCCGTTTTAAGCGGGAAACCTGCTACACAGATTTTGGCCGGGATTTGGGAATTATGGACTAGCAAAGCAGATTTCCCTAAACCCACACCATCAAATTTCCGAGGACCCCAACAATAGCATTTTCGCCACAAGTGGCCAAAATGCAGCTGCGGCGCCTTGGCCTCGCT
>DFBP01000168.1:11086-16949 GCA_002366685.1 Rhodobacterales bacterium UBA3077
TTTAACCCGTTGAGTTTGCGCACATGCTCGATAATGCCTCCCTCACCCCGCAAAAATCAGGTTGGCTGAGACCGTCCCCTCCCCGATGCAGGCACTTCGGATTGCCCAATGGAATTTTCTGGAGCTATTGCCAAAATCCTGCCTGACCGAACCGGTAATATCAGGGCAGGCGGGCGCAGCATTTCACATGGTCATGGACCCGCCGTTGATCCGCGAGTTGCTCAATAATCGGGTCAAAGACTTCCGCAAAGGCAACCTGATCGTAGACCTCTTTCGCTCCGTTGCGAAGGAAAACATTGTATCCGCCCACGGCGCAACATGGGAAAAACTGCGCCCGCCGATGGCAAAGGCGATCCATATCTCGACCCTGAAAAACTTCTCAAACGTATTTTCTGAAGCCGCCGAGGCGGCCGCAACCCACATTTCCAAACACTTGGGCACCCCGCTCGATATCGAATCCCAAATGACCCAAACTACCTTTGAAGTCATTGCCAAGCTGGCGCTCACCGAATCTGACCCGCAATTTATGAACACCGTGCAGCGCGCGCTTGGTACCTTTACCACCGAAATCGCCCGTTTCAGCCCGCTGGATTTTCTCGACGCCCCCAATTGGCTCCCGCGACCCAACCGCGTCGGCCTGTCACCAACGATTGCCTACGGTCAAAAACTGGTTGATTCAGTTATTTCTACCCGCAAGCAAAACGGTCCCCAATCACCGCCGGATATCCTCGACAAACTTCTTGAGGCCCAAGTCGCCGACCCCTTCATCACGGATGCGCATATTCGCGATAACCTCAATGTTATGCTGATCGCCGGTCATGATACCACCGCGCGCACCCTCTCTTGGGCGCTGTACCTCGCCGCATTTGACCCCGCAGTGCAAGAAGCCGCCAGCGCCGAAGCGCGCGCCGTGCTTCAAGGCCGACCCGCCGGATTTGACGATGTTCAAAACCTGCCGCTGACCCAGCAGATCATCAAAGAAACCATGGGGCTCTATCTGTCTTTCCCGCTTCTGGTGCGCAAATCGCTGGTGTCTGAAACCATCGGCGGAGTGGATTTTCGGAAAAACGATCAGGTTCTGATCCCGCTTTATGCGCTGCACCGCAGCCACCTCCACTGGGACGAACCGGATTCATTCCGGCCAAGCCGCTTTGACGGCACAACCAAAATCAACAAATATGCCTATCTGCCCTTTGGCGGCGGGCCCCGCATCTGTATTGGTGCCAGCTTTGCGCAGCTTCAAAGCCAAATCCAGCTTGCTACGCTTCTTTCGCGCTTTCGTTTTTCCTTGATAGAGGGGCGACCCCCGCAGCCCAAGCTTTCCTTTTCACTCATATCACGAAATGGCATTCACTTGAACGCCGAGCCAATTAGTTAAGCGTTAAACTTGTTGTCTCGCGGGAAGCCCCGCGGCGCCATCCGGCCCGCCGAAGCCCGTTTACCTTGCCATTCGTCCAGCTCGGTCACCGTGCGAGTCCGCCCGCCTGTGTCCAGCCACTGAAGGCCAGACTTAAGGTCAAAGCTCTTCAAATCACTCAACTCGCCGTCTTTGTCAGCGTATTTCTGCAAACGCACACCCTTCCCACGCCCGAGCCGCGGCAGTTCCGCCACGGGGAAGACCAAAACCTTACGGTTTATCCCGACACAAGCCACATGGTCACCAACTACAGGTTCACAAACGCGCGCTCGCACATCGCCGCGTACATTCAGCACCTGTTTGCCGCTCCTCGTTTGCGCGATCACATCATCTTCGGTAACCACGAAGCCATCGCCAGCGCTGGAACCAACGATCAGTTCCCGCCCAGCAGTGTGAATAAACAAATCCACAATGCTGGCCTCGTTGGGCAAGTCCACCATCAACCGCACCGGCTCTCCCATACCGCGGCCGCCAGGCAAGGCAACGCCGCCCAATGTATAAAACCGCCCATTGTCGCCCAAAAGCAGCAATTTGTCGGTTGTATGGGCATGAAAAATGAAGCGGCCCTCGTCTCCATCCTTGAATTTCATGTCTGAATCGAGCGCAATATGCCCCTTTAGGGCTCGAATCCATCCCATTTTCGAACATACGACGGTAATCGGCTCTTTTTCGATCATCGCTTCGATCGGCACCTCTTCTACATCGGGTGCGTCGGCCAATTCGGTGCGCCGCGCACCATTTTCCGTGCCCTTGCCAAAGGTTTTTTTGGTTTCCCGCAACTGCTCGATGATCCGCGCCCATTGCAGCATCACATCGCCCAAAAGGGTCTTCAGCTCAGCCTGCTCGGCCTGCAATTCATCCCGCTCGCGGCGCAGTTCCATCTCCTCAAGCTTGCGCAAACTACGCAACCGCATGTTCAGAATCGCTTCGGCCTGCGCGTCACTCAGCTCAAACTCTGCCATCAGCATCGCCTTGGGGTCATCCTCGTAGCGGATAATCTCGATCACCCGATCGAGGTTGAGGAAGGCAATGATATAGCCTTCAAGCACTTCCAGCCGCGTCGCAATTTTCCCGAGCCTAAACTTCGTTCGCCGCCCGAGCACCTCCCGCGCGTGGTCAATAAATGCCCGCAGCATTTCCTTGAGGGACGCAACCTGCGGCGTCAGCCCGTCGATCAGCACGTTCATGTTCAGCGAAAACCGCGTTTCAAGATCGGTCTGCCGAAACAGCGTTTCCATCAGAACCTGCGCATCCACCGTCTTGGCCCGCGGTTCCAGCACCAGCCGGATATCCTCGGCGCTCTCGTCGCGCACATCGGCCAGAATCGGTATTTTCTTGGCATTAATGATTTCAGCAATTTTTTCGATCAGCTTGCTTTTCTGCACCTGATACGGGATTTCTGTGACCACAATCTGCCACTGCCCACGTCCGAGCTCCTCAACCTCCCAGCGCGCCCGCAACCGGAAAGATCCCTTCCCAGTGCTGTAGGCCTTCAGGATATTCTCGCGCGGTTCCACCAGCACCCCGCCAGTCGGAAAGTCAGGCCCCGGCACCAGCTCGGCCAGTGTTTCATCCCGTGCGTTCGGCGTGCGAATCAGGTGAATAGCTGCGTCACAAAGCTCACCAATGTTGTGCGGCGGAATATTGGTCGCCATGCCCACCGCAATCCCGCTCGACCCGTTCGCCAACAGGTGCGGAAACCGCGCCGGCATCACCACCGGCTCTTGCAGCGTGCCGTCATAATTGTCTTTGAAGTCTACGGCGTCCTCGTTCAACCCCTCCATAAGCGACTCGGCAACCGCCGTCATCCGCGCTTCGGTATAGCGCGCTGCCGCAGGGTTATCCCCGTCGATATTGCCAAAATTCCCCTGCCCGTCAACCAGCGGATAGCGCACGTTAAAATCCTGCGCCAGCCGCGCCATCGCGTCATAGATCGCGGCATCCCCGTGCGGGTGATAGTTGCCCATCACGTCACCGGTTATTTTTGAGCTTTTCCGATACCGCCCCTTATGGTCCAGCTTCAACTCACGCATTGCATAGAGGATTCGCCGGTGCACAGGCTTCAGCCCATCCCGCGCATCGGGAAGCGCGCGGTTCATGATTGTTGAGAGCGCATAGGTCAAATACCGCTCGCCAAGCGCGCTTTTAAGGGGCTCGCTTGTGACTATGCCGCCATCATCCATATCGGGGTTATCTGTCTCTTTCACCATATATGTGGTGTATATCGCCCGCCCGCGCCGGTCCAGCGCAAAGTCAGCGCACGCACAGGTTACCGCATGTTAACCACGTTGCACTATCTTCTCCTTGCCAGACAACACGGGGTTCGCGTCAGGCACTTCACTCCTTCACCCGCAGCGGTCGACCAAAAAAACGGCTTGCCTCGGGATTGTATCGTAACGAGTTGGCGCTGGTGCCACTTAACTGACGCGAAGCCCCCACAACCCTTCCCCAACGGTTGGAAATCAGGCCACATAGGCCACCCGATACCTATGGCAATCCGGCAGGCTTCCCCTGCGCGGCAAATCCCTGTATGCAAAGCGCAATTCAGGGAGCGCAAAAATGCAAAAGTCCATCCTTATCACCGGCTGCTCGTCGGGCATCGGCTATGATGCGGCACATGCGCTGCACAAACGCGGCTATCGTGTTTTTGCAACATGCCGCCAAGAGCTCGATTGCGAGCGCCTGCGCAGCGAGGGGCTGGAGAGCTTTCAGCTAAACTACGCTGATGAAGACAGTATCCGCCAAGCGGTTAAGGAGGTCTTAACCCGCACTGGCGGCACACTAGATGCTCTGTACAACAACGGCGCTTACGCAATCCCCGGTGCGACCGAGGACCTCCCCCGTGATGCCCTCCGAGCCCTTTTCGAAGCCAATCTCTTTGGCCAGTTTGACCTTATCAACCAAGTCCTGCCCGCAATGCACAACCAGGGCCACGGCCGGATTATCAACTGCTCATCGGTCTTGGCCCTCGTGGCGCTTAGGATGCGTGGCGCTTATTGCGCGACCAAATTCGCGATGGAAGCCATGACCGATGCCCTTCGCTACGAGCTTTATGATTCAGAAATTAAAGTCATCTCCGTCCAGCCCGGCCCGATCCCAACCAAAATCCGAGAAAACTCGGTGCCCCATTTCGAAAAGTGGATCAACTGGGAGGATTCCGCCCAACGTAAGGTCTACGAACAAGAGGTTCTTCCACGCCTTTACGGCAAAAGCACAAGCCCTGATCGGTTTGAGCTCCCCTGCTCTGCCGTCACCAAAAAGCTGATTCACGCGCTGGAGTCGCCCAACCCGAAACCGCGTTATATGGTCACAAAAGCCACCTATTTTGCTGAATTCATGCGCCGCTTCTTGCCCAAACGGTTGCTCGACCGTATATATGCGGGCATGTAAAGGAGCCGCATCATGTTTTCCGACCCCCTCTTTATGCTTGTCATCGCCGCCGCTTTTTCCACAGCTGGCGTGCTTTTCCTCGGCCTTCTGACTTTTGCCAAAGGTGGTGAGTTTCACAAGCGAAACTCCAATAAAATAATGCGCTGGCGGGTTGGCTTGCAGTTCCTCACCGTGGTCCTGTTTATGACATGGATCTACCTGACCAAAGGAATTTAACCCTTGGTTACGCTCAATAAAATCTACACCCGCACCGGTGATGCCGGCGATACCGCCCTAGGCAACGGCACCCGCGTTGCCAAGGAATCCCCTCGGGTTGAGGCCTATGGCACGGTCGATGAAACCAACGCCACCATTGGCCTCGCACGGCTCCACAGCACGGGCGAAATGGACGAAGCCCTCAGCCGTATCCAGAACGATATGTTTGATCTCGGGGCAGACCTCTGCCGCCCCGAAATGGAAAAAGACGCCGAGTCAGACTACCCGCCGCTCCGCATGGCCGCCTCGCAAGTCGAGCGTCTGGAGGTGGAGATAGACGCGATGAACGCCCATCAGGAAACTCTTAAAAGTTTCATCCTGCCGGGGGGCTCGCCCCTCGCCGCGCACCTGCATCTGTGCCGCACGGTATCGAGGCGCGCCGAGCGGTTAAGCATAGAGCTCTCGCGTACCGAGTCGGTGAACCCCGCCGCAATCAAATACCTCAACCGCTTGTCTGACTGGTTCTTTGTCGCCGCCCGCGCCGCGAATGAAAACGGAAAAACTGACATCCTCTGGGTCCCCGGCGCCAACCGTTAGCGCCAAATGCGAAGTTTTTGTTGCACTGCAAGAAAAATGCTGATTGACTGCGCGCGCAAACCCCAACCTTGGGCCCAAATTGGAGAATCGCAATATGAAGGTGCTTGTGCCTGTCAAACGTGTGATTGACTATAATGTTAAAGTCCGTGTGAAAGCGGATGGCAGCGGTGTCGATCTTGCCAACGTAAAAATGTCAATGAACCCGTTCGACGAGATCGCGGTTGAAGAAGCCATTCGCCTGAAAGAGGCCGGTACGGTTTCGGA
>DFBP01000168.1:17051-24634 GCA_002366685.1 Rhodobacterales bacterium UBA3077
GACGAAGAAGCGCCTGAGCTCATTCTCCTTGGTAAACAGGCAATTGACAACGACATGAACGCCACCGGCCAGATGCTTTCTGCCCTGCTCGGCTGGTCTCAAGCGACCTTCGCTTCCGAGCTCGCGGTTGAAGGCGACAGCGCCACCGTAACCCGCGAAGTCGATGGCGGGCTGCAAACCATCAAGGTTAAAATGCCAGCGATTGTAACGGTTGACCTGCGCCTCAACGAGCCGCGCTATGCCTCGCTTCCGAACATCATGAAAGCCAAACGCAAGCCGCTGGACGAGAAAACACCGGAAGATTACGGCGTGGATGTAACCCCGCGCTTGGCCATCTCAACCACGGCCGAACCAACGGGCCGCAGTGCCGGTATCAAGGTTGCCGATGTCGGTGAACTTGTTGAAAAACTTAAAGAAGCGGGGGCTCTCTAATGGCTGTTCTTCTATTAGCCGAAGTGATCGGCGCAGATCTTTCAGTAGACCAAACCGCCAAAGCCGTAACAGCGGCCAAAGCTCTGGGTGATGTAACCGTGCTTTGCGCCAGCGCTGGCTGCGGGGGCGCGGCTGAAGCTGCCGCCAAGCTTGACGGCGTCGCCAAAGTCCTCTGCGCTGATGACGCGGCCTATGGCAACGGCCTCGCCGAGCCGATCGCGGACCTAATCGTCAGCCTCGCTGGTGATTATGAGCACATCATGGCACCCGCCACGACCAGCGGTAAAAACATCCTGCCCCGCGTTGCAGCATTGCTCGATGTCATGGTGATCTCGGATGTCACCGCGATTAATAGTGCTGACACCTTCGAGCGGCCAATTTACGCGGGCAACGCTATTCAGACCGTTGTTTCAGCTGATGCTAAAAAGGTTGTTTCGATCCGCACAACTGGCTTTGACGCGGCAGCCGAAACCGGTTCTGCGGCTGTTGAAAGCATTGCCGCTGCGGCCAACCCCGGCCTCTCGGAGTGGGTTGAAGACAAGGTGCAAACCTCCGATCGCCCAGAGCTGACCTCAGCTAAAATCGTTGTATCAGGTGGTCGTGGCGTGGGTTCAGAAGAGAACTTCGCCATCATCGAGCAACTAGCTGATAAACTCGGCGCAGCTGTCGGGGCCTCCCGCGCAGCGGTTGATTCCGGCTACGCACCCAACGACTGGCAAGTTGGCCAAACCGGCAAAGTGGTGGCCCCAGAGCTTTACATCGCTGTCGGCATTTCCGGTGCGATCCAGCACCTCGCTGGCATGAAGGACTCGAAAGTCATCGTTGCGATCAACAAAGACGAGGAAGCCCCGATCTTCCAGATCGCCGATTACGGCCTTGTGGCTGATCTGTTTGACGCGGTCCCCGCATTGAACGATGCTATCGGCTAAAGAAATCGGGTCCGCCACCTTGGCGGGCCCACCCCAAAGTTAAGGAATTAAAATGGCTATTCAGACCGTAGGTGTAATTGGTGCAGGGCAGATGGGTAACGGCATCGCCCATGTTTTTGCGGCCGCCGGTTTTGATGTGCTTTTGCATGATATTTCGGCTGAGGCGGTCACAGCGGCCATAGCCAAAATCACCAAGAATTTCGACCGGCAGATCAGCAAGGGAAAAGCGACCGAAGCCCAAAAGGCCGAGGCCCTTTCCCGCATCAAACCCTCTGATTCCCTTGAGGAAATCGGCAAGGTTGACCTGATCATCGAAGCTGCGACCGAGGTCGAAAAGATCAAACACCAGATCTTCGCCGACCTAGCCCCGCATATCGGGGAAGATACGATTTTAACCTCGAATACTTCCTCGATCTCGATCACCCGCCTTGCCGCCGCTACCGCAAAGCCTGAACAATTCATGGGGCTTCACTTCATGAACCCCGTGCCGGTAATGCAGCTTGTCGAGCTGATCCGTGGCATTGCGACCGATGAGAAAACCTTCAAAGCGTTGGAGGAGGTCGTGGTTCGCCTCGGCAAGGTCTCAACCAGCGCCGAAGACTTCCCCGCCTTCATCGTGAACCGCATTCTGATGCCAATGATTAACGAAGCGGTTTACACCCTTTATGAGGGCGTGGGCACCGTTCAAAGCATTGATACATCCCTGAAACTTGGCGCAAACCATCCGATGGGCCCGCTTGAACTAGCGGATTTCATCGGCCTTGATACCTGCCTTGCGATCATGAACGTCCTGCATGACGGGTTGGCCGATACCAAATATCGCCCCTGCCCGCTCTTGGTGAAATATGTTGAAGCCGGCTGGCTTGGCCGCAAAACCCAGCGCGGGTTTTATGACTATCGTGAAGGCACACCGGTCCCGACCCGCTAGGACCCCTCGCCAAACATGTTTTCAACCAGTTGAAACAGGGCGTTTTCAAGAGCCTCGGCCTCAGGTCCCTCGATATCAACCTTGATCTTGCTGCCTTTTGAGGCGGCCAGCATCATAAGCCCAAGAATGGATTCCCCGTTTGCGGTTTCCCCGTCTTTGGTCACGGTTGCTGTGGCGTCAAAGTTCTCACAAACATCCACAAATTTGGCCGAAGCCCGCGCGTGCAGGCCTTTTTCGTTTAAAATTTCAAGGATCATTTATCTGCTGCCTTTGCGCAAGGTTCCATAGAATTCATATACTTATGACCAGCTTCGCAGGCAACCCGAGCCGCTTCGGCCACATCCAGATGGCGAGATTTTGCCAGCTTGAGCAAAAGCGGTAAATTGGCTCCGTAGATCACCTGCCGCGCCCCGTTCTTGCAGGCGTTCACGGCAAGGTTGGAAGGTGTGCCGCCGAAAATGTCGGTCACGACCACAACACCGTCACCCGTGTCCACATCGGCAATTGCTGCGTAAATTTCGTCTTGCTTTACCTTTCGGTCATCGCTGCGGGAAATGGAAATGGCGCGCGTGCCAGGGTGTTTGCCAACCACATGTTCCATCGCCGACAGATATTCCGCCGCCAATCCGCCATGTGCTACAATCACAATCCCGATCACGCTTGTTTCTCCTCCACAGGCCAGCGCTCCATTTCTTTGTGGCGCGTGCTCACCCGCCACCCCTCAGCGGCCAATACTTTCGAGAGCTTTTCTGCCACAAATACCGAGCGATGCTGCCCACCGGTGCAGCCAAGCGCAAGACAGAAATAGGCTTTACCCTCTGCCTCATAAGCTGGCAACAGCAGATCCAACAGGTCGGTCAGTTTTTCAAAAAACGGTGCAAATAAGGGGTCCGCCTGCACATAGTCAGCAACCTGTTCCGTCAGGCCGGTAAGCGGGCGCAACTCGGGCTCCCAATGTGGATTACGCAAGAAACGGCAGTCGATCTTCATATCGACTCCGCGCGGCGTGCCGCGTTTATAGGAAAACGACTGCACCGAAATCGCCAGCCGCGAGGTTTTTGATTTTTGAAACCAACTGGCCAGTTCTTCTTTCAGCTGATGGGGTGATAGCTCGGATGTATCGACCAGAATATCGGCGCGGGTCCGTAGCTCACTCAACAGGCTTATTTCGTGTTCTATCCCGATTCTAGGAGAGCCATCGGGTGAAGCCGGGTGTCGGCGGCGGGTTTCGCTAAAGCGGCGAAGGAGCGTTTCGGGTGCGCAATCCAGAAATAGTAATGTTGAGCGGACATTTGGGTTTTCTTTTATTTTATCAATGACTTCCATCAGAGATTCGCTGGAAAACCCTCTGGTTCGTGAGTCAATTCCAATGGCGATCGGGCTATCTGTTGGCGGACCCGACAATATACGGTCGACCAGTGAAAGCGGCAGGTTATCAATCGCCTCGATCCCGAAATCCTCAATGGCTTTAATCGCGGTCGTGCGGCCGGCACCCGCGGGGCCGGTTACGATTATGATCTCCTGAATTTGGCTTGTATCCAACTACATTACTCTATGGGCAAAAGCCGCCCACCCTTTAACAAGCACCAAATTACGGCCGCTAGATTTGGTACATTTTTGCCACAGATAAGCGGCACCTCAACACCGAGAATCGACTCCGTTTGAGGCTCCGGCAAACGTTTGGAAACAGTTTTATCCAAATTGACCACAAATTCCAGCCCCGATTGATCAATTGACTTCACCGAAACGAGACCAACCCCGCGCGCCTCAACCAAGCCCAAATGGCCCTCGGGCCGGTGTACGGTCAACTGCCCTTCAGAAAAGCGGACATCTGCGGCATCATCCGAAACAAGATCAGCGCCGTAAGCCATGAGTTGCAAAGCGAGCCCTGATTTTCCGGCTCCGGACGACCCCAGTATCAAGACACCCCGACCGCGCAAAGAAACCGCAGTCCCGTGAACGCGGGTCATAGAGGAAGTTCAACGACGAAAAGCGCGCCGCCGGACTCTCCGTTTTGCGCCGTAATACTGCCACCATGCGCTTCAACAATTTGCTTCGAGATCGCCAGACCAAGGCCGGAATGTTCGCCAAACTGGGAGGCCGGCCGTTCGGTATAAAACCGTGAAAAAATGTCATCAAGGTTTTCTTCCGGAATGCCCGGGCCATCGTCACTGATCTCGATCCGCAAAAACCCGTTATCTGTTTCTTTGACGAGGATATGAACGTGGCCATTTTGCGGAACAAAGCTGAGCGCGTTGGAAATTAGATTGGTGAAAACCTGCTCCAACCGTCCGGTTAGACCGTTGATCCAGCGCTTATTTGTCTCAATCGAGAGGCCAAGGTTAACGTCTTGTCGTTCGCCGCGCATGTTGAAGTTTTCAACCATGGCATTGAGAAGCGCACAAATATCAACATCTTCCCATGTACCGCGCACGAGTTCGCCTTCCAGACGGGACGCGTTTGAAATATCGGTTACGAGGCGGTCCAGACGTTCAACATCGTTTTGAATAACCTGCAAAAGGGCAATTCGAGACTCGTCATCTTTGACATATTCGAGAGTCTCAACAGCCGATCGCATTGAGGTTAAAGGATTTTTTATCTCGTGGGCTACATCGGCGGCAAAGGTTTTGTTTTCGTCAATCCGGTCAAGAAGCGCATCGGTCATGTTGCGCATCGAGCGGGACAGATCACCTATTTCGTCAGGGCGAGCCGTTAGGTCGGGGATATTAACCCGTGCAATGTTTATTTTACCACCGGCATCGTCATGCGCGTTTTGCGCCGCAGCAGACAGGCGCCGTAGCGGCCGCGCTATCGAATTGGCCAGCACTATCGACAGAATGATCGAGGAAAGCGTGGCGAGCAGGAATATCTGCAATATCTGTTCACGCGTGCTGCGGATCAGAGAATCCACCTCGCCTCGCCGACTTGATATCAATATGGCCCCGTTTACGCCATCGGCTCCCGAGATCGGAACCGCCACCGCAATATATATCTCCCCCCCAACGGAAAGCTCTGCATTTTTGGTTCGTTCATTCGACGAGATCGCCGTAAGCGCCAGGATGGTAAAATGTTCTTGAAGATTGACGTCGCGTTTCCAGGGCTCGACATCCCCGTAGGGGTTTGAAATCACCGTCCAAAGACGTTGAAGCAGGTTTGTCACGGCATCCGAATCGGACTCGTCTGTCAGTTTCGGGCTGACGGGCGTCACAAACATGTGCGCGACCTGACCGGAGCTGTCGTAAACCTGAACAATGGAATTCGAATGATCAACAAGAGAGTCAAAAAAGGCGGTAAAAGTCGCGCTGGTAAAGTCTTGATAGGCCGGATTGTCACTATGGCTGGCAAGAGCCGCTGACATCAGCTCGGCCTGTCGCGCCAAAGTATCACTCCTGAGTGCGACCTGCGTTTCTTTGGCCTGATTGAGATAAAGAACACCGCTAACCAAAATGCCAAGGGCGATCAGGTTGAAAAGTATGATCTTCCGCGCCAGCGGCGACCGGTTAAATATAAACCATCTTTGAGATTTTGCAGCGCGAGGCTCACCCCGGTCCAGATTCAGAAGATTGACCGAAATATCGTCATTTGACGCCATCTAGGCCTCGATGTAGCGGTAACCAACGCCATAAAGAGTTTCGATTGAGGCGTAGCTGTCATCGGACTTTTTGAACTTTTTGCGCAGGCGCTTGATGTGACTGTCAATCGTCCGGTCATCCACATACACCTGGTCAGAATATGCCGCGTCCATCAACTGGTTGCGGGATTTTACAATACCCGGGCGCTCGGCAAGTTCGTTTAGAATGATAAATTCGGTGACAGTCAGCACCACCGGTTCATCTCTCCATGTTACCGTATGTCTTTGTTTATCAAGAGATAATGAGCCACAGATAATAACCCCATCTTCAGGTGCGCTCGCGCCGGACGCCGTAAGAACAATATCATTTCGCCGCAACACCGCTTTGATACGCTCTATCAGAAGCCGTTGTGAAAACGGCTTGGCAATATAGTCATCCGCCCCCATTGAAAGGCCGACGACCTCGTCCATCTCGTCATCTTTTGAGGTGAGAAAAATTACCGGAAGGTTGGATTTCTGCCGTAAACGGCGAAGCAGTTCCATGCCGTCCATTCGAGGCATTTTTATATCCAGCACCGCCAGATCAGGTGGGGAATCCTGCAAACCAAAAAGCGCCGAAGCGCCATCGTTATAGGTTTCCACTTCAAAGCCCTCAGACTTGAGCGCAATGGAAACAGAAGTTAAAATATTACGATCATCGTCAACTAGCGCAATTTTTGCCATTTCAACCTCCGGCCCTGCTTTATTCCACTTTCCCCCAAATCAATTAAATTTGCAACCGATCTTCGTAAATGTTGCATTTTGTTGCGATGCGACAATTTGTTTGCATCAAGCGAAAATATTGCTGGATTTTGCACAGCCGATGGGTTTTACAAAACCAACCACCGCGGCGGTAGCAGGACTAGCCCTCTGCACCTTGTCGCAAGTGGTATCTTGGGAACAGGGGTCTTTTCAGACACCGCAATCGGAGTATCCAGAGCATGAGAACTGGCAAAGTAAACCCGGCGCAAACACTAGAAGCCATGGGTATTAGGGGCGTGAAAGCCGCCCACTACAACCTGTTAGAACCCGCATTAATGCAACACGCCGTGAAAAATGGCGAAGGTGAAATCGGCCTTGGTGGCGCATTTCTGGTATCCACCGGCGCCCATACCGGCCGCTCGCCCAAAGACAAGTTTGTGGTTGACGAACCCTCGGTCAAGGACTCGATCTGGTGGGAAAACAACCCGGCGATGGACCCAGAATCCTTTGATAAGCTTCACAAAGATATGCTCGCACATATGAAAGATGGCACCTATTACGTGCAGGACCTATTCGGTGGGTCAGACCCTGAGTACCGACTGAATGTTCGAATGATCACGGAACTGGCTTGGCACAACCTGTTTATCCGCCACATGCTACGGCGCCCCGAACTTGAAGAGCTAGACACATTTAACCCCGAGTTTACGGTCATCAACTGCCCAACCTTTTTGGCAGATCCCGCGCGCCATAATTGCCGCTCCGAAACCGTGATCGCGATTTCTTTCGAGAAAAAGCTGGTTCTGGTCGGCGGGACTTCTTACGCCGGCGAAAACAAAAAATCTGTGTTTTCGGTGCTGAACTACTTGCTGCCCGAACGCGACGTAATGCCAATGCATTGCTCTGCAAACCATGCCATTGGTGACCCTGACGATACAGCCATTTTCTTTGGGCTTTCCGGCACTGGCAAAACCACGCTTTCGGC
>DFBP01000168.1:24682-36414 GCA_002366685.1 Rhodobacterales bacterium UBA3077
GGTACGTTTAACTTCGAAGGCGGCTGTTATGCAAAAACCATCCACCTGAGCGAAGAGGCCGAACCCGAGATTTATGCGACAACCAGCAAATTTGCGACCGTTGTTGAAAATATGGTTTACGATCCACACACGCTTGAGCTGGATTTTAACGACGATAGCCTGACGCCAAATATGCGCTGCGCTTATCCGCTGCACTATATTGATAACGCTTCCGAATCCTCTCGTGGCGGTGTGCCGAAAAATGTGATCATGCTCACCTGTGATGCTTTTGGGGTATTACCGCCAATCGCGCGGCTTACTTCTGCTCAGGCCATGTATCATTTCCTCTCCGGGTTTACTGCAAAAGTTCCCGGAACCGAAAAGGGCGTAACCGAGCCGATTCCGACCTTTTCAACCTGTTTTGGCGCTCCTTTCATGCCGCGTCGGCCAGAGGCCTACGGCAACCTGCTTCGCAAAAAGATCACCGAAAACGGTGTGAATTGCTGGCTGGTTAATACGGGCTGGACCGGCGGTCCTAAAGGCCATGGCGGCTCCAGGATGCCCATCCGGGCCACCCGCTCACTGCTCACGGCAGCCCTTAGCGGAAACCTGAACGACCGCGAATTCCGGATTGATGAAAACTTTGGTTTTGAAGTGCCGGTGTCAGTGAAAGGCGTTGCAAAGATACTGCTGGATCCACGCAGAACCTGGGAGGACGTGACAGCCTATGACACGCAAGCCAACAAGCTTGTTTCCATGTTTGCCGATAACTTCAAGCAATACGAAAGCCATGTCGATAACGAGGTTTTGGCTGCCGCCATTGCTCCAAAAGGCTAGATTGCAGAAATTGGGCGGGGCAAACCAGTGTGTTTGCCCCGCTCAACACCTAACAATGTTACCATCTTAGCGATACATTTGCATTATTATTGCGCAAGCATTGACGGCGATGCAAATTCCCATTAAGCCTGAATTCAAAATGCTGCAACGCACAATTGAGAGGTTTTACTATGGCAAACGCCGACTCCCCCATTCTGGAAGATTTGTCTGCGCTCTGCGCGCAAGCACTGCTCGACACCAAACCCCTCATTGAACTTGCCAAAGGCCATTTGCAGGAGCTCGTGATCCTCGATGGTCGTGTAAACGCGGCAAAACTGGAGGAATACCAGTACCTCGGACACGGATTGTCATGGTTTACAACCTATTTGTATAGTTTGGAGATGATGGTCAATCATACTCACAACATTGTTTCAAAGAGTGTTTCCAGTAAAGTTGATTTGTTAATCCTGCAAATTGGTTTTTCAGAATACCTTGGCCAAATATTCTCGGGAATTCCAATGTCTCAAAGCGAAATCATTCGTCTGAGCGACTTTGGCATTGATACCGGAGAAGTACGTGCGCAAAGCACAGCCATTCGTACATTGCTCGAAAAAGGAAACACAGACGCGGCTCGCAAACTTCTAGTGCAACATATTGCGAAGCAATCAGGAGACCTGACCTTTGGTTCAGACGGTCTGAATGATGAATACGCCATGATCAGAGACCAGTTTCGAAAGTTTACCGAAAACAAAATAACCCCCTTTGCTCACGAATGGCATCTAAAAGATGAGCTCATTCCGATCGAGATTATCGCTGAACTTGGTGAGCTTGGCGTTTTTGGACTAACCATTCCCGAAGCCTATGGTGGCTTTGGCATGAGTAAAACCGCCATGTGCGTGGTAACCGAAGAGCTTTCGCGTGGTTATATTGGCGTTGGCTCGCTTGGTACGCGCTCCGAAATTGCTGCCGAGCTAATTTTGGGCGGCGGGACAGATGCCCAAAAAGACAAATGGCTTCCTGTAATTGCAGATGCTTCCATCTTACCCACAGCCGTGTTCACCGAGCCCAACACCGGTTCCGATTTGGGAAGCTTAAAGACCCGCGCGGTGCGGGACGGAGACAAGTATCTGGTAACCGGAAACAAAACCTGGATCACCCACGCAGCGCGCGCCGATATCATGACGATGCTGGTCCGCACCAATCCGGAAACCGACAATTATTCGGGCCTTTCCATGATGATAGGCGAAAAACCTCGGGGCACCGAGGGCAATGACTTTCCGGCGGAAGGTATGTCTGGCAGCGAGATTGAAGTACTGGGTTATCGCGGCATGAAAGAATATGAGTTGGGGTTCGACGGGTTCGAGGTGGATGCGGAAAACCTGCTCGGTGGCGTTGAAGGACTGGGTTTCAAGCAGTTGATGCAGACTTTTGAGGCCGCTAGAATCCAAACCGCAGCGCGCGCTATCGGGGTGGCGCAAAATGCGCTGGAGATTAGCTTGAAATACGCGCAAGACAGAGCACAATTTGGCAAGCCCATTTTGGAATTTCCGCGCATTTATGGAAAACTGGCCATGATGGTCGTGGAGATCGCGATAGCCCGGCAGCTGACCTATTTTGCCGCAAAAGAAAAAGATGAGGGGCGTCGCTGTGACCTTGAAGCCGGCATGGCCAAGCTTTTGGCAGCACGCGTTGCCTGGGCTGCGGCCGATAACGGGGTGCAAATTCATGGTGGCAACGGATTTGCAACTGAATATCCGATTAGCCGGGTCCTCTGCGACGCCCGCATTCTAAACATTTTTGAAGGTGCAGCCGAAATTCAGGCGAATGTGATCGTTAGGCGTCTTTTAGCTTAACGCTGAACTTGTTCCAAAAACCTTTGTCTTGCCTCTGGTAAACGTGGCTGCCGGGTGGGTATCCATTTTTCAAAGAAGTAGCCGCTGAGCTTGAGAGCATCCTGAAATTCGGATCCCGTTATTTCACGGAATTCTGAAGATTGCAGAAACGCCGGGTAGACCAGCAAGCGGTCTTCATATCCTTTGGCAGCTTCACGCCCGACAGCACGGCCAGATTTGGGGGAAACATACGTAAGATCATATGTTTGCCCAGAAACTGCGCATTCGGAAAGATCAATTCCGTACCCCAGTGCGCCGAGTAATTCGAGCTCGAAAAGGCAGAACTTATGCTGCCAGTTTTCGTTATTCTCAAAGCGCGAGAGCAGGTCCATACAGCTATAATAGAGGTCTTGTTCCGGTTCGCGCTCTGGTAAATAGCGGGTTAACATTGCCGAAAGCGCATTAAACGCGTAGAGCTTGGGCCGCTCTGAAAGGAGCATCGCGCTTCGGGAATATTTTAGTTCAACGCTAAATGTTCCTAGCTGGTCTTCCAATCGCGCGCGCCATGTGAGCGAAAGCTGGGTTCCGGCTTGCAAGAGGGCAGCCGTTTTGCGCGAACCACCACCGCGGACAAGCCCCGCATGGCGGCCATGATGTTCGGTAAATACTTCGATTATGGCCGCACTTTCCCCATGCCGCCGGACATTGAGAAGCACGCCCTGATCTTGCCATTCCATTTGACTAACCTAGCCGAAAAGCCCGTCTTCGTCGAGAAGGGTTCGGCCCTCACGGTCCTCGACCTCGATCACCCACAGGTCCGGGTCAAAGTTGCGCTGCTTGTTGATCGTATTTTTAATCTCTTCTTCAGACCCGGTCGCCAAAACATCCCAAATTCGCGATCCATCGGCACTGTAGACACGGTGAAAAGCGGAAGCTGACCCATCAAGCGGGTTTGAGATCACCACAACGGCGCCTGCGGTTTCATCCCCTTTGTGGACAATAAATGCCGGAATATTAGCTAGACTTAGGCGACGCAGATAGGCCTGAACCCAAAAACCGGCGGTCAGGCGGGGCACTTAGTCCCCGTCCTTGTAGTTCAGGCCGATTTCCTCGTAGCGCTCGGATTCTTCCAGCCAATTCGGGCGGACTTTCACCTGAAGAAAGAGGTGAACCTTGCGGCCCAGAAATTCGGAAAGCTCTTTACGGGCATCCATCGATACGCCCTTGATCGTGGCCCCTTTTGGGCCAAGCAAAATGCCTTTGTGGCCATCGCGCATCACATAAATCATCTGGTCGATACGCACAGAGCCGTCTTTTCGATCCTCCCAGTTTTCGGTTTCGACCGTCAGCTGGTAGGGGAGCTCCTGATGCAATCTTAGCGTTAATTTCTCGCGGGTGATCTCGGCGGCGATATGGCGCAACGGCGCATCGGCGATTTGGTCTTCGGGATAGTGCCAAGGGCCCACTGGTAGCTCGGCTGCCAGCCACTCGCGAAGTGTATCCACGCCATAACCTTTCTCAGCCGAGATCATGAATGTATTTTCAAAATTATATAGGTTATTCAGATCATTGGTTAGCTGTAAAAGATTTTCAGATTTTACTTTGTCAATTTTGTTGATCACCAAAGACACCCGCACGGTTGATGGAACATGCTCGGCCAGCCCCTCCAGAATGGCCTTGACGCCCTCGCTGATTCCACGGTGTGCCTCGACGAGAAAAAGGACCAGATCAGCATCGGCGGCACCGCTCCACGCGGCGGAAACCATGGCTCGGTCAAGCCTGCGCTTGGGGCGGAACAAGCCCGGGGTATCCACAAATACGATCTGGCTATCGCCCTCAATCGCTATGCCACGGATACGGGCGCGGGTGGTTTGGACCTTGTGGGTCACGATCGAGACTTTGGCGCCGACCATTCGGTTCAGCAGCGTAGATTTTCCGGCATTTGGCTCGCCTATCAGGGCCACAAAACCACATTTTTGCTCGGTCATTTGGAATCTTTCAATTGGGCAAGGAGCGCGCTGGCGGCTTGCACTTGAGCGGCTTTTTTCGAGGCGGCCTGCCCGCGGGCGGCGTGGCCGTTCTGGATTGCCACTTCAACAGTAAAAACCGGCTGGTGATCCGGCCCCGTTCGGGAAATATCGGTGTAATCCGGCGTCGGCAAAGCACGCGCCTGCGCCCATTCTTGCAAAGAAGACTTCGGATCAATGGCGCGGGACTCAGCGGTGTAAACCCGTTCGCCCCAAAGCCGGAGAATAACGGCCTGTGCTGCCGAGAACCCGGCATCCAGGTAGACAGCCGCAATCACGGCTTCCATCGCATCTCCCAATAGCGCAATTTTTCGGCGGCCACCGGAGCGCATTTCAGAGCGCCCGAGCTTGAGCGCTTCACCGAGGTTTATTTGCTCGGCCACTTCGGCACAGGCCTCTTTACGGACGAGCGCATTAAAACGGGGGGCAAGCTGGCCCTCGCGGGCGGTTTCATCGGCTTCAAATAGCGCTTGGGCTATCACAAGGCCCAGAATTCGGTCACCGAGGAACTCAAGCCGTTGGTTGTCGTGGTCTTTGTTGGTCGAGGCAGAGGCGTGGGTGAGGGACTGCTGAAGCAGACCCTCGTCTTTAAAGCTATGCCCTAGTCGGCGGGCAAAGCTGGCAAAGGTCGGGTCCGCGCTCAATCTACTGCCTTGAAAAAGCGGTCAGAACGCCATGTCCAGAAATAGAACATGGATGTGCCCGCAGAGGAAAACACAATGCGATCCGCCCTGCCGATGATATTTTCGCGCGGAACAAAGCCAACACCGGTATTTGGGCCGGTTGGTGAAAAGCGGCTATCAACAGAGTTGTCGCGATTATCCCCCATAAAGAAGAACTTGCCGTCGGGAACCAGAAATTCTTCTGTGTTATCAACGCTGGCGTTGCCGATATCGAGAATACTATGCGAAACGCCGTTGGGCAGAACCTCGGTATAGCGCTGCTTGTCACAGTCCTCGCCAAAAGGCACACGGCCAGTGGAACACCGTGGCAGGCTACCCTCGGGGCCCTGGCGCTCCATCGCTTCAGTAAACACGCCATCGGGCGTTACGATCACCGGTTCGCCATTGATATGGAGCAGGCTGTCGATCATCTGGATACGGTCTCCCGGAAGGCCAACAAGACGTTTGATATAATCGGCGCCATGGACGGGGTGTTTGAACACCACGACATCGCCGCGCTCCGGATCGGAGCCGAACAGGCGCTCGTCACTCCCTTTGGCAAAACCGCAGAAATCAACGCCAAACATGCTGGGGCAGGACGCATAGGAATAGCCGTAAGCGAATTTATTGACAAAAAGAAAGTCGCCGATCAGCAAGGTGGATTTCATCGAGCCTGACGGGATCCAGAAGGGCTGGAAAAGTATGGTGCGAATGGCACCGGCGATCAGAAGCGCGTAAACCACGGTTTTTATGGTTTCGACGATCACGCCGTCTTTTTTCTTTTGCTTGGCAGCCATGGATACTCTTTCAAATTGGGATAGGCGCTATGTGACGATGACAAGGCAAGATGTCAAGCTTCGGGCACGGCTTCGATGATGACAAAAGCCTGCGCCCAAGGGTGGTCATCGGTGAGGGTCACATGGATTTTGGCTATGTGGCCCGCGGGGGTTAAACGGCGGAGGCGTTCAAGCGCGCCGCCTGTCAGTTCCATCTCGGGTTGGCCGGTGGGCAGATTCTTAACCCGCATTTCCTTCCAAGCCACGCCCATGCGCAGGCCGGTACCGAGCGCCTTGGAGCACGCCTCCTTGGCGGCCCACCTTTTGGCATAGGTTTCAACGGTGGCAGCGCGGTATTCAGCGGTTTTTTTCTCGGTTTCCGAGAAAACTCTTTGCACAAATCGAACACCGAACCGCTTGATAGTGCCTTCGATCCGCTCGATACTTACCATATCCGAACCTATGCCGATAATCACACCACGGTCACTCCACTGGCTTCCTGACGGGCCTCATCCATCAGGCCGCGCATGCGTCGAATGGCGGAATCAAGGCCGGAGAAGATGGCTTCTCCGATGAGGAAGTGACCGATGTTCAACTCCATCACCTCGGGCAGTGCGGCAATGGGTTTGACGGTGTCATAGGTGAGGCCATGGCCCGCGTGCACCTCTAGGCCGAGATCCAGTGCAAGGGTGGCCATTTCTTTAAGTTTGGCGAATTCAGCATCGCGCGCTTCAAAACGACCCTCGGCATGGGCATCGCAATACGCGCCGGTATGAAGCTCAACCACAGGGGCCCCGATGCGCGCAGCCGCTTCGATTTGCCGACGGTCCGCCGCGATAAAAATCGAAACCCTGCACCCGGCTTCGCGCAAGGGAGCAATGAAATGGGCGATGCGGTTCTCCTCACGCGCGACTTCCAGGCCGCCTTCCGTGGTGCGTTCCTCGCGCTTTTCCGGCACGATACAAACTGCGTGCGGCTTGTGGCGCAACGCAATCTGTTGCATTTCGTCGGTCGCGGCCATCTCGAAATTCAGAGGAATATCAATGACATCGAGGATGGCATCAATATCTGAATCGGTAATGTGGCGGCGATCTTCGCGCAGATGAGCGGTAATACCATCAGCCCCGGCAGCTTGCGCCAGCTTGGCAGCACGGGCCGGATCGGGGGTGTCCCCGCCGCGGGCATTGCGCACGGTGGCGACGTGGTCGATATTGATGCCGAGGCGCAAACGTGACGCGCTGTTCATGGTGAGCCCTTTCTTGATTTGAATATCTAACGCTAGGTCGGAAAGGACGGTTTGTCAGCCCTTCTCCGCCTTTTTCTTGTTTTTTTCTGCCATTTTCTTGCGCCGGTGCGCCTGATAAGCCTCGATCAGGGGCTTTGAAGCATAATAGGTCGCACCCCCGAAAAGAGAGCCCAGCACAAGGCCGCCAAGAAAATAGGGCAGCATAACATCAAAAAGGAAATCGTCCAAACCGTGCAACTGGCTTTTTCCATAGCCGAACAGGGATTTGAACGATTGCCAGATAGCTTTGGACGCCTCGCTAAAGGCATGGCCGATTTTTCGGATATCGTGCTCTTCCGGATCGCGTCCCAGCATCCAATTGCCAAGCTTTAACGCAAAGGTAATGATAAACGGGAAAGTCAGCGGGCTACCAAAAAAGGTACCGGCGGCGGCAGAAAAAAGGTTCGCCCTGAAAACACGCGCCAGAATCAGCGCCAAAATAATATGAAGGCCGAAAAACGGTGACCACGAGGTAAAAACACCAAATGCCAAGCCAAGCGCGATCCGGTTGGCTGTGTCGGGTAGTCGTTTTAGCCGATGCCCCATATAGGTAAGCGTACGCTTCCAACCCGTGCGAGGCAGGACATAAGCACGCACGCTCTCGACCCAGTGTAATTTATCGCGACGTTTGAAAACCATAAGGGGCTTGCTTACCTTTTATTCAGCAGGAATTTTCCTGCCACCGTTCTGGGCCAGTTCGCACAGGCTCGTATCCCTGAAACGCACAACTTCGGCGACATCCGAATCTGCGTTGAGAGCTGTCTCTACATTGGTGAGATGTTCAATATCTCGCACCATTATGTCTAGTCGGATTCGGTAAAAATCCGGTTTTCGATTGGTAAAACCAATATTGACGATATTTGAACCGTGCTCACCAATAAGGGTGCAAATACGGCCAAGCACGCCGGCATCATTGGCCATGGCCACTTCTATTTTGGTTTCGTTGCCCGCGCGGCTCGAATCCGGAGTCCAGCGCAGGTCAACCCAGCGGCGGTCATTGCCTTCGAACTGTTCCAATATCGGGCAGTCTATGGCGTGGATCAGCACGCCACGGCCGGGCATGGCAATGCCGACGATGCGCTCACCGGGAACAGGCGCGCAGCACGGGGCCGGAGAAGCCGACTGGTTGGGAGACAACCCGATAACCCGCTCCTCGTCAGAGCCGGCGCCTTGGGCGATTCCGGTTTTGACCAGCTCCGGATAGAGTGTTTTGACGAACTCTCCCCCGCTGATATGCGCCGCGCCGATTTCGGCGAGCAGCGACTGGCCGTTGGAAAGATTGAACAGCTTGGCGGCGGTATCCAACGCTTTGTCGGTCGGTTTTTTGCCCACCCGCCCAAGCGATACACGGGCAATCTCGCGGCCAAGCCGGATGTGGGCGTCCCTGTGCTCATCACGTAAATAGCGCCGGATCGCGGATTTGGCCCGTCCGGTGACCACCATGTCTTCCCAACTGGCCTGAGGGCGCTGGCCCTCGGCGCGGATCACCTCAACCGACTGGCCATTGCGCAGCTTGGTCCAGAGCGGCACGCGCTGCCCGTTAACCTTGGCACCCACACATGAATCTCCGATACGGGTATGGATGGCATAGGCAAAATCAATCGGGGAGGCCCCGCGTGGCAGTTTGACAACCTCACCTTTAGGGGTAAAGCAAAACACCTGATCCTGAAACATTTCGAGCTTCACGTGCTCCAGAAAATCATCTGGGTTTTCAGAGGCTTCAAAACGCTCGGCGAGCGAGCGGAGCCAGCGGAACGGATCCACAGCAAAAGGGTTTTCGGCGCGCTGACCACCCCGGTAAGACCAGTGGGCCGCCACGCCGGACTCGGCCACCTGATGCATTTCCGCGGTACGAATCTGGATCTCGACACGCTTGGCGTTGCGCCCCGACACAGTGGTATGAATAGAACGATAACCGTTGGATTTTGGCTGCGAGATGTAATCTTTGAACCGCCCCGGCACCGCGGACCAACGTTGATGCACAGCCCCGAGCGCGATATAGGCATCCTGAACATCATCGGTGATTATGCGGAATGCGTAGATGTCAGAAAGTCGGCTAAAGGGCTCGTTTTTCTCCTCCATCTTGCGCCAGATCGAATAGGGGCGCTTTTCACGCCCGGAAACCCGCGCCTGCACGCCCGCGCCATCCAGCGCAATGCGGATATCTTCGGTGATGCGCGGAATCAGATCATCATTTTCTTTGGAAAGGTTAATGAACCGGCGCATGATCGAATTTCGCGCTTCGGGGTTGAGCACGCGAAAGCAGAGGTCTTCCAGCTCTTCGCGGATGAACTGCATCCCCATCCGGCCCGCCAACGGCGCATAAATCTCGATGGTCTCAAACGCCTTCTGGCGCTGTTTTTCCTTGGGCATAGACCGCAGGGTGCGCATGTTGTGCAAGCGGTCAGCGAGCTTGACCAAAAGCACACGCAGGTCTTTTGACATGGCCATCAAAAGTTTGCGGAAATTCTCGGCCTGCTTGGTTTCGACGCTGGAAAGCTCGAGATTCGTCAGTTTGGTGACCCCATCCACCAATTGCGCGATTTCGGGGGAGAAGGTGTTGACCAGTTGCTGATAAGTGGCCTCGGTGTCTTCCACCGTGTCGTGCAAGAGCGCGGTCACAATGGTGGCGTCATCAAGCCGGACTTCGGTCAGCAGCATGGCAACCGCAACCGGATGGGTGAAATAGGGCTCACCCGATTTACGGAACTGCCCATTATGCGCAGCCTCACCAAAGGCATAGGCGTGGGCAATCATGTCCGTGTCTGATTTCGGATTATAGCTTAGGACCTTTTCGATCAGATCTTGTGCTTTGATCAAATAGGGGCCCTCCGGCGGTTAGCTGGGGCTCTGGGCTTCCATCAGCGCGCGCAGCATGTTTTCCTCGGACATGTCGTCTTCAACAGGAGCGTCCGGGCTGTCTTTTTCCATCAGGAGCGGCATCGAGTCTTCTTCAGGCTCGTCCACTTCATTATGGGATTGCAGAACAGCAATCGCGCTTTCGCGCAGGGCTTCGGCAGTGATGGTTTCTTCCGCGATTTCGCGTAAAGCCACAACCGGGTTTTTGTCATTGTCGCGGTCGATGGTGATCGGATCACCGGCGGAGATTTCACGGGCACGATGTGCGGCCAGCACAACCAGCTCAAAGCGGTTGGCTACTTTATCAATGCAATCTTCTACCGTTACGCGCGCCATGCAATATGCTCCATTCAATTGGGGGACCCGAAGAATCCGCTATGTAATGGCTGAAAGGGTGAAACACAAGGGGAAACGCGGCTAGAGAGGTAAGATTTCGTCGCGTTCAGCGCTGGAGAGCGCGGCCAGTAATTTGCTGGCTGTTTGGCCGAGTACCGGATGGCACCAGTTTGGGGCAATTTCTGCCAAAGGGATCAGCACAAAGGCGCGGTCTTGCAACCGCGGATGCGGGAGAACCAGTCCCTCAGGTGTTTCGGTCATCTGGGCATCCAATTGCAGCGTTTGCCAACGCGTGTATTCCCCGAGATCAGGGGCAATGATGTCCCCCAATGCCAACAGGTCGAGATCCACAACACGCGAAGCCCACCGCGTGGTGCGGGCCCGCCCCAGTTTTGCCTCGATCCTATGCAAAGCGGCAAGGGTTTCGCCGGCCTCTAACGAAGTTTCGATTTCAACCACACCATTCACATAATCGGGCCCGTTTCCCTTAGGGAAGGCTGGTGCGCTATACCATTGGCTTTGCTGGATGATTCGAATTGATTCGCCCGAAAACAACTGCAAGGATTCGGTAACGGCTTCCAGCGATGTTCTGGTTGCGGTTGCGAGGTTGGAACCAAGCGCCACATAGCCGATACGCGACGTTTTGTCAGAAATAGGTGCTTGTATCTGACCCATTCGAGACTACTTTCCATTTCAACCATTGTGCGCTGGGGTATACTTAATGTAGCTTACCATTCGCACAAGTACTTTCTTGTTATAAGGGTCTTTAGACTATGTTTTATCGTGACGAACGGCTGGCGCTGTTCATTGATGGGTCAAATCTTTATGCCGCAGCCAAAGCGCTCGGCTTTGATATCGACTACAAGTTACTCCGCACCGAATTTATGCGGCGCGGCAAACTTTTGCGGGCGTTCTATTATACGGCGCTTCTGGAGAATGAAGAGTATTCCCCCATTCGGCCTCTGGTCGATTGGTTGAATTATAACGGCTACAATATGCGCACCAAACCGGCCAAGGAATTTACCGATTCCATGGGGCGGCGGAAGATCAAGGGCAATATGGATATCGAGCTGGCGGTGGATGCTATGGAGCTCGCGCCACATGTGGATCATATTGTGATCTTCTCGGGTGACGGCGATTTCCGGCCTGTGGTTGAAAGC
>DFBP01000168.1:36528-49412 GCA_002366685.1 Rhodobacterales bacterium UBA3077
CGCCCTGAAAGCGATATGGGTGCGTTTGATGACGTGGAAAGCCTGTAAGTGAAGCCCGATCTGACCATCTATCTGGCAGCACCGCGCGGGTTTTGCGCGGGGGTGGATCGGGCGATTAAGGTTGTGGAAATGGCGATCGAGAAATGGGGCACCCCGGTTTTTGTGCGCCACGAGATCGTGCACAACAAATATGTGGTGGATGGCTTGCGCGATAAAGGCGCGGTTTTTGTCGAAAGTCTGGCGGACTGTCCCGATGACCGGCCTGTTGTTTTTTCGGCGCATGGTGTGGCCAAATCGGTGCCCGAGGCGGCCGAACGGCGCAATATGCTTTACGTCGATGCCACCTGCCCTCTGGTTTCCAAAGTTCACATTGAGGCAGAGCGACATCACCGAGACGGGCTCCAGATGATCATGATCGGCCATAAGGGCCACCCTGAAACCGTGGGCACAATGGGGCAATTGCCCGACGGTGCAGTGCTATTGGTTGAAACGGTCGAAGATGTTGCAACTGTGCAGCCGGACGACCCTTCGCGCTTGGCTTTTATTACGCAAACCACACTGAGCGTGGATGATGCGGCTGATATCATTGCGGCGCTTCAGGCACGTTTTCCGGCCATTGTTGGCCCGCGTAAAGAAGATATTTGCTATGCGACCACCAACCGGCAAGCCGCCGTGCGCGAGATCGCACCCCTGATTGACGCGCTGCTGGTGATCGGGGCCCCGAATTCCTCGAATTCGCGGCGCTTGGTTGAAGTTGGCGAGAAAGCAGGCTGCGCCTACGCCCAACTGGTTGAGCGCTCAACCAATATAGACTGGCGATCGCTGGAAGGTGTAACATCCGTTGGTATAACCGCGGGTGCCTCGGCTCCCGAAGTGTTGATAGACGAGGTCTTGGCAGCCTTTGGCGAACGCTATACCCTCAGAACTGAAATCGTTGAAACCGCCACCGAGAATATTTCCTTTAAGGTGCCGCGCATTTTGAGAGCCTGATGAGACCAGTCCCCTTCCTCCCTGCCCTGCTTGGGTTTTTACTTGTAACGCCGTTTATCTATGCCGTTGGAGCCTTGCTCGGGCTGTTTACACCGCCAAGCGCCTATTGGGCCTCGCCCTATGCGATTCTCACCTCCTACGGCGCCATTTATTTGGCGATGTTAGGCGGGGTTTACTGGGGTTTCGCGGCCAAACGGGCCAACATACTGGATGTTTTGATCGCCCTTGTGCCGCCGGTGGCCGCACTTGGTGCGTCGTTATCCCCGTCACCCGTGCTGCCCTATGCCATTGGCATTGCCGGCATGCTGCTGTTTGACATTCTCTATATCGCCCGAGGACTGGCCCCGAAATGGTGGCTATCGCTTCGGATTTATAGCGGGGCCATAGCTGTCGCTGCATTGGTTTATGCCTATTATGCCTGAGCTTCAAATTTATACCGATGGCGCGTGCTCGGGCAACCCCGGCCCTGGCGGTTGGGGCGCGCTCCTCGTCGCCAAAGATGGTGACAAAGTGTTGAAAACAAAAGAGCTTTGTGGAGGCGCGGCTGAAACAACCAACAACCGTATGGAGCTACAAGCGGCGATCTCGGGGCTTGATGCACTAGAGCGTAGCAGTGCCGTCACCGTTATAACCGATAGCGCTTACGTCAAAGACGGAATTAGCAAATGGCTTGCCGGTTGGAAGCGCAACGGTTGGAAAACCGCCGCTAAAAAGCCGGTCAAAAACGAAGACCTGTGGAAAGTGCTGGATGAAGCGCAAGCTCGCCATGATGTGACGTGGGAATGGGTCAAGGGCCATAACGGCCACGCGGAAAACGAATTGGCGGACGGGTTGGCCAATAAAGGCATGGCATCTTTTAAAAAGTAGCTACTTTTTCCGGCCTTCAATCAAGTATTTATAGCCAAGCACCAGCACAGCGACCCCCAAAAGCGCACCGATAAATCCGGCCGCCACCCCCAGCGCCGCTAAAAACACGCGTAACACCAAACCGCCGAGTAGCGCCCCGACAATGCCGAGCGCAATCGTTTGAACGAGGCCAAGTTCGACATTGAGCAACCGCGTGCCAATATAACCGGCTGCTGCGCCAAGAATAATCCAATAAAAAATCATCAATGCTCCCTCATAAATGTTTCATCCATTAACATGGGGTCACATTGGCTCAAGTTCCAGAGGTCAAGCCACGAATTCACCGGTCAGGAGCGGGAAACCACGGGCAAAATTAGTGGCGTCCATCGGCCCTTTACCAGCCCGCTGAAGGCGGGTGAGCCGAATGGCACCTTGCCCGCACGCTATCGTGAATTGATCATTCAGCGCCAATCCCGGTGTGCCACTACCGCTAACGAGTTCGCAGCCGAGCAGCTTGACGCGCTCATCTTTTATCTCACACCAAGCGCCCGGAAAGGGGGAAAGCGCGCGGATTTGGCGGTCAATCATGTCCGAGCTCTGCGTCCAGTCAACTCTGGCTTCTGCCTTGTCGATCTTCGCGGCGTAGGTAACGCCGCCTTCCGATTGTGGTTCAGCGTTAAACTTTCCGCTGGCCAGCACATCTACGAGCAACGCGGCACCAATGCCTGCAAGCCGGTCATGCAGGGTTTCCGCAGTATCTTGCGCCGTAATCGGCGTCGCTTTGCGCGCAATGACGGGGCCGGTATCGAGCCCCGCTTCCATCTGCATAATGCAAACACCGGTTTCAAGATCCCCGGCCATTATCGCGCGCTGGATTGGCGCGGCGCCCCGCCAGCGCGGGAGCAGCGAGGCGTGAATATTGAGGCACCCATGTAGGGGCGTATCCAGCACAGATTGGGGCAGAATCAAGCCATAGGCAACCACAACCGCAATCTCGACATCGTGGGAGGCAAAGACCTCCCGATCAGATTTATCCTTAAAGTTCAGCGGGGTAAATACCGGTAGGCCGAGCTGTTCCGCCGTTTTTTGCACCGGGCTTGGCCGTGGCTTTTTCCCGCGTCCGGCGGGGCGTGGTGGTTGGGAATAGACCGCGACAATATCGTGGCCCGCGCCATGCAGCGCCTCCAATACCGAGACCGAGAACTCAGGTGTTCCCATAAAAATGACGCGCATCATTTATCTCCGCTTCATGTTCTTGGCGTGTTTGGCCAGCAGCATTTTGCGCTTGACCGGGCTGAGGTGGTCCACAAAAAGTTTACCGTTCAAATGGTCTATTTGATGTTGCACAGATGTCGCCCAAAGGCCGACAAAGTCACGCTCGACAACCTCGCCCTGCGCATCAAGATAGCGCGCGGTAATCGCGCGCGGGCGGTAAACCTTTGACCAGAGGCCCGGGATATTAGGGCTGCCTTCTTCATGCTCCGTAAGCTTCACTGACTCGTGCAAAATCTCCGGATTGGCCATACGAATAGGGGAGTCCCGCCCTTCAGAACAATCCACCACAGCCAGCCGCTGCATTTCTCCGATTTGGGGTCCAGCGAGCCCGACACCGGGCATAGCATACATTGCTGCCAGCATTTCATCCCAAACCGCACGAACGTTGTCATCTACCGCCTCGATAGCGGTGCAAACTGTACGCAGGCGTTTGTCTGGATACATCAGAAAAGGGCGGTTCATCCCTCCCGGGCCCGTTCTTTTTTGAGTTTTTTCATTTTAGCCGTGATCATCCGGCGCTTGATGCCGGACAGGTAGTCAACAAAGAGTTTGCCGTCGAGATGATCCAGCTCGTGCTGGACGCAAGTTGCTGTCAAACCTTCGAATTCTTCTTCATGCTCTTTGCCGTCCAGATCGCTGAATGCCATTCGAACGCTGGCCGGACGGGTGATTTCCTCGTAAATCCCCGGGATCGACAGACAACCTTCCTCATAAGCGTTTTCGTCTTCAGAGGCCCATGTGACGCGCGGATTGATCAGCACACGTGGCTCTGGCGCCGATTCCTTTGCCGCGACATCCATCACGAAAAACCGCTCCAAAACACCGACTTGCGGCGCAGCCAAGCCAATGCCCGGCGCGTCATACATGGTTTCAAGCATGTCTGTTGCCAGCTTGCGCAGCTCCGGAGAGACCCCGTCAACCCGATCGCAAATCTTTTTAAGGCGTGGGTCCGGGTGAATAATGATTTTCTTTAAGCTCATGGTGGGTATTTAGGCCAAGCACTGCATTGGTGCAAGGGCACGATTGGGGGTTTTACTCCCGCGATGTTAAGGCTAGCGTGAGCCGAAATACAGGAGATACAAATGGCGAACTTTGACGAGACAATCGACCGGCGCGGAACCCATAGTGCCAAATGGGACGCTATGGAGGCGGTTTATGGTGTGTCAAACGATGATGGCATTTCTATGTGGGTCGCCGATATGGACTTTCGGCCACCCCAAGCAGTCGGCGATGCTTTGCAAGGCGCGGTAGACCACGGGGTCTATGGCTATTACGCGATGGATGGGAGCTATCGCAGCGCTGTGTGCGGATGGTTGGAGCGGCGGCATGGCTGGAAAGTTGACCCTACGTGGCTTTCGACCACACACGGGTTGGTGGCGGCGGTGGCACTGGCTTTGCAGGCCTATACCGAAAAAGGTGACGGTATCATCCTGTTTACGCCAGTTTACCATGCCTTTGCCAAAATGATTAACAATAACGAACGGCAGATCGTTGAATCGGAGCTTGTGCTGGAATCCGGCCGCTACGAAATGGACCTTGCCGCACTGGAAGCCAGCCTGAATGGCACCGAAAAAATGGTAATTCTGTGCTCGCCGCATAACCCCGGCGGGCGCGTCTGGAGCGTGGAGGAACTGCGGGCGCTTGCGAGCTTCTGCACCAGGCACGACCTCATTCTTGTATCCGACGAAATTCATCATGATCTGGTTTTTGCACCGCATAAACATACGGTTATGGCGCTGGCGGCTCCGGAAGTTTCTGATCGGCTTGTCACCTTGGTTGCAGCCTCCAAAACCTTTAATCTGGCGGGCGGGATGACCGGTTCGGTCATCATTTCCGACGAAGCACTGCGGGCCAAATTTGCGAAAGCCCATCAAGCCGCCGGGGCGTCTCCCAATCGTTTTGGCATGTTGATGACCGAAGCGGCCTACAATGAAGGCGATACATGGTTGGCAGAGTTGTTGGACTACTTGACCGAAAATCGCAGGATATTTGATGAAGGCATCAATGCGATTCCGGGGTTGGCGTCTATGTCACTTGAAAGCACGTATCTCGCCTGGGTTGACTTTTCGGGGACCGGTATGCCGATGGCAGACGTGATAGAGCGCGTGCAGAGCTCCGCCAGAATCGCCGCCAACTATGGTGAGACTTTTGGCACAGGAGGCGAAAACTACTTGCGCTTTAACCTCGGCTGCCCGCGCAGCGTGGTGGTCAAAGCCGTTCAGCGCCTCGAAGAGGCCTTTGCCGACCTACAGTAAACATACATATATTCGGCATATCTTGCCGATTTATTGAACTAATCGAACATGATCGGACATAGCGTGACTCAACACGTCGATCCTCGCTGGCTAGATAAAACCACCTCTCCACACGTGGCCACATTGGTCGCAATTGCGGGGATTTCAGCGCTCACCATGAACATATTCCTGCCGGCTCTCCCGAGTATGGCAACCTTTTTTGATGCCGACTATGCGGTGGTTCAACTCGCTATATCAGCCTATCTTGCGGTCACAGCGTTGCTTCAGATTATCATCGGGCCTCTTTCTGACCGGTTCGGACGGCGGCCGATTTTGCTCTGGGGATTCGGGCTGTTTGTGCTGGCCACACTGGGTTGTGTGATCTCATCCAGTATCGAGATGCTACTTTTCTTCCGTATGCTTCAGGCCGGGGTGGCCTCGGGAATTGTTCTTTCAAGGGCGATCGTGCGAGATATGGTGCCGCCGGAGAAAGCGGCAAGCATGATCGGTTATGTTACTATGGGTATGAGCCTTGTGCCGATGGTCGGCCCTGTAATTGGCGGCGTGCTTAATGCGGCCTATGGCTGGCAGGCGAGTTTTGTAATGCTCGCCGCTTTGGGACTGACGGTGCTTTGGCTGGTCTGGGCCGACCTCGGAGAAACAAATACGCATAAAAGCGAGAGTTTCAGCGCACAATTCCGAGCCTATCCCGACCTCATCCGCTCTCGACGGTTTTGGGGGTATACGCTGACGGCAGGCTTTGCCTCTGGCGCTTTTTTTGCCTTTATTGGCGGCGCGCCCTTTGTTTCGACCGAGATTTTGGGGCTCAACTCCGCTGAGATGGGCGGGTATTTCGGCATTGTGGCTTTTGGATATATGACCGGGAATTTTCTGTCCGGGCGCTATGCCCAGCGCGCCGGCTTAAACAAGATGATGCTGATTGGCGGCGTGGTCGCGACAACGGGTTCTATTCTAAGCATGATATTGTTTGGCCTTGGTGTTTTGCACCCGCTTTCGCTCTTTGGCCCAATGTTTTTGGTAGGTGGCGGCAATGGTCTGACCTTGCCAAGCGCCAATGCGGGAATTGTTTCGGTTCGACCGCAACTGGCGGGAAGTGCCTCCGGATTGGGTGGTGCGATCACAATCGGCGGCGGGGCCGGGCTTTCTGCCTTGACCGGCGTTATTTTGAGCGCTGAAAGTGGAGCCTTTCCGCTATTTGCTTTGATGCTGTCTGTATCCCTCTTGTCGGTTCTAAGCGCGATCTATGTGATTTGGGTGGCCAAGCATGCCGGATCATTGGGCGAAGACGGATTCGCCTGAGCTCTTCTCGCAGGTGCAGCATTTTGCGGTTGACATAAGTACGCAAGATTGTGATCAATGGCCGCAAATCAACGCAACTTTATATCGCACAGGAATCCCAATGAGCTTCAAGGTCCAGCCCGCCAGCCCCAGCCAACCCAATCGCTGCCAGCTTTTTGGCCCGGGTTCGCGCCCAGCAATTTTTGAAAAAATGGCGTCAAGCGCGGCAGACGTGATCAACCTTGATCTGGAAGACAGCGTCGCACCGGCGGACAAAGCCGAGGCGCGGGCCAATGTGATTGAAGCGGTTAACAATATCGATTGGGGCAATAAAACCTTGTCGGTGCGGATCAATGGCCTCGACACCGAACACTGGTATCGGGATGTGGTGGACCTTTTGGAGCAAACCAACGGGCGGCTGGACCAGATCATGATCCCGAAGGCCGGGAATGCGGGCGATATATACGCTGTAGACGCGTTGGTTTCATCAATCGAGGCGGGCAAACAAGCGGCAAAAGCCATTAAATTCGAGGTCATCATTGAAACAGCCGCAGGCTTGGCTCATGTGGAAGAGATCGCCGCAGCCAGCCCTCGGATGAATGCCATGAGCTTGGGCGCAGCGGATTACGCGGCTTCAATGGGTATGCAAACCACCGGCATTGGGGGCACGCAAGAAAACTATTATATGCTGACGCCTGACGGACAGCACCACTGGGGGGACCCTTGGCATGCCCCTGTCGTTGCCATTGTTGCGGCCTGCCGCACCCACGGTTTGCTGCCGGTTGACGGCCCCTATGGCGATTTTTCCGATGATGCCGGTTTTATTGCGCAGGCCAAGCGCTCAGCCACGCTGGGCATGGTTGGAAAATGGGCAATCCATCCGAAACAGGTGGCACTCGCCAATGAGGTCTTTACCCCGTCTGAAGCGCAAGTCACCGAGGCAAAAGAAATTCTGGCCGCCATGGAACAGGCCAAAGCAGAAGGGCAAGGCGCCACGGTTTACAAAGGACGGCTGGTTGACATCGCGTCCATCAAACAGGCCGAAGTGATTGTGCGGCAGGCCGAGCTAATCAGCTAACGGCAGGCAAATATCCGTGCGCAACTCATTTGGGGAGACCTCTCGCGGGTCTTCCAACACCATCGCATAGATCGGGGCGTCGGAAAGCTCGACGCCGTTGTTGGGCACCCAGTGACCATACAGGTATTTATAGGCTTCATAGAGCCCGACAAGCGGGCCTTTGAAGTGCAACACCGCACAAGGCCCGGCGGCAACCTGTGTCTCGCCGAAATTGTCCGGCAGCGCCGCGTCATCTGAAATGACAAACCCTATATGACTGCGCAGTTCTGGCTCGGGCACCAAAAACGGGTCATCATGGAGAACGGCAATCGCCTTCATATCGCCATATACTTTTTCGCGCAGCGCGAGCCGAGCGTGGAGCTGCGCAATTGTCCGCCCCAAACGCTGATAGTCACCCCGGTGGAAATCAGATACCAGCCGGTAACCGGGTTGCCTGCACACTTCGATCTCGAAACTTTGGAACGGCTTCTGTGAGGGTGCTTCACTGGCCTTATAATGCGATTCGGACTTGCGAAACTTGGAAGGTGTAAGGCCATAATCAGCCTGAAAGCTGCGGGAAAAGCTTTGCGCATTGCCGTAACCGCACTTGGACGCAATTTCGGATATGCTGTCATCTGATTGCAGCAGTAAAATGGTTGCACGATCCATCCTCACCCGGCGGATACAGTTGGCAAGGGTCTCTCCTGTGATACCGTAGAACACGCGGTGCCAATGAAACGGCGACATACAAGCAATGGAAGACAAAGTGTCGAGCGACAGGTCACCATCCAGATTTTCATGGATATGGCTGAGCACCCGCAGGATACGCCGCTCGTAAGATAGATTTTTGGTGATCACTATGTCAGTCCCCGTTCACAGCTACTTATGCTTGGCAGAAATAGGTCGCAAGGGTTGAGGTGCATTTTCATAGGGGCATTCCCCGTTGCAATTCGATGAAACGCCCGCCATATATAGCAGGAAATCTGCACGGGGAAATCATGCGAAACTATCTTGAGTTTGAAAAAGGTCTGGCCGAGATTGAAGGCAAAGCCGAGGAATTGCGGGCCATGGCGCTGCAAAACCCCGAGATGGATGTGGAAGACGAAGCCTCGGGGCTCGACGCCAAGGCCGATAGCCTGTTGAAAGAGCTTTATGCTGACCTGACCCCGTGGCGGAAATGTCAGGTGGCCCGCCACCCCGAGCGGCCCCATTGCATTGATTATATAGGCGCGTTGTTTCAGGAATATACCCCGCTGGCGGGCGACCGTAATTTTGCAGATGACCACGCGATTATGGGTGGCCTCGCACGGTTCAATGACCGGCCTGTTGTGGTGATCGGCCATGAAAAAGGCCATGATACCAACAGCCGGATCGAACGGAATTTTGGCATGGCACGGCCCGAGGGTTATCGCAAAGCCACCCGTTTGATGGACCTTGCGGACCGGTTCAAACTGCCCGTGATTACGATCGTGGATACACAGGGTGCCTACCCTGGCAAAGGGGCCGAGGAGCGCGGGCAGTCCGAAGCCATTGCGCGGGCGACCGAAAAATGCCTGCAAATCGGCGTGCCTCTTGTTGCGGTGATCATTGGGGAAGGCGGCTCCGGTGGCGCGGTGGCTTTTGCTGCGTCAGACAAGCTCGCTATGCTGGAGCACTCGGTTTACTCGGTCATTTCGCCCGAGGGCTGCGCAGCGATTCTCTGGAAAGATTCAGAGAAAATGCGCGAAGCTGCCGAAGCGCTGCGCCTCACGGCGCAAGATCTCAAAAAACTGACGGTCGCAGATGTTGTTATTCCGGAGCCGGTTGGCGGCGCGCACCGTGGCCGCGAAGAAACCATTGCGTCAGTGGGAAAAGCCATTGAGGCGATGCTGTCCGAGCTGGAAAAAAGTGAAGGCGATAAGCTGGTCGAGACGCGCCGCAAGCGGTTCCTTGACCTCGGAAAAACCGCGTTTAACCTCTAATTTCTTTACGCCGGTCTGCAATAGGCATTGCGCTTTTGCCAACCAGCCTTATGTTGTCCACGCGGATGGCTGGATGGCTGCACTACGTGTGAGGAAAGTCCGGACTCCAGGAAGGCATGGCGCCGGTTAACGGCCGGCCGGGGCAACCCGAGGGAAAGCGCCACAGAAAACAGACCGCCTTGTTTCGGCAAGGTAAGGGTGAAACGGTGGGGTAAGAGCCCACCGCTCCGCTGGCAACAGCGGGGGCACGGCAAGCCCCGCCAGGAGCAAAGCCAAATAGGGGTCTCGCGGGCTTGCGCCCGGGCACTACCACCCAGAGACCCGGGTTGGCTGCTAGAGTGTGTTGGTAACAATACACCCAGATGAATGGTCATCGAAGGGCTTCGGCCCCGAACAAAATCCGGCTTACAGGCCATCCGCATAATTCTTTCAGGGAGCTTTTCTTGAACCGGTTTTTCTTTTTCGCGGCTTTGTCTTTGGCAACGGTTTCCTGCACGCCGGAGACCGCACCGGACGGCTCCGCGATTAACCCGCTTTGGCCTTCCGAGCGGCAAGAATGCGCACGCGAAGGTGGCAGATGGGGCCGCGGCGGGATTCTCCGGCTGGAGATGTGTTTTCCATCCTATTCCGATGCTGGCAAAAGCTGCGCAAAAGCGTCTGACTGCGAAGGCATTTGCCTTGCGGATACACGGCAATGCTCGGAAACATTCTTTTTCGGATGCTACAGCTATCTGGAAGATAACGGCGAGGCGGTCGAGATTTGTGTGGATTAGCGCCTAGAGGGCGCTATCAGGATAGGCGCGGCTAAACACCAATCGCTCATCATCCGATTGGTCCGGCTGAAACGCATAGCCGCCAAGATCAAACCCTTTGATCCGGTCGATATCTTCAATCCGGTTTTGCATCACATAACGCGCCATCATCCCGCGTGCTTTCTTGGCAAAAAAGCTTACAATTTTGGATTCACCGTCGCGCTCTTCCAGAAACACCGGTGTGATCACGCGCATTTTCAGGGCTTCCAGCTTTACTGCCGAGAAATACTCCACAGAGGCGCAATTGAGCAGGACCTCTTCACCGGTTTCATTGAGCGCTTCGGCTAAGCGCGCCCCCCAGTATTGATACAGGGTTTTGCCACGGCGCGTTGCCAAGCGGCTACCCATTTCCAGCCGGTAGGGCTGGATGTTATCCATCGGGCGGAGCACGCCGTAAAGGCCGGAGAGAATGCGCAGGTGATCTTGCGCGTAGGTGAGGTCATCCGCCGAAAAGGTGTCAGCTTGCAGGCCGGTGTAGGTATCCCCCGCGAAGGCCAGCGCGGCAGGTTTAACCTGCTCGGGAGTGGGCGACTCTTCAAAGGATTTGAAACGGGTCTGGTTGAGCTTTGCCAATGGCTCGCTGATCGACATCAGCTTGCGCAGCTTGGCCACACTCAAACGCCGCGCCGTGCGGCTCAGGCTATAGGCATCAGCTTTGAATTCCGGTTCGGTCGCGTCAATTTTGAGCTGGGCACCCTCGAATTCCAGTTTCTTGGCTGGCGAAATTACTGTGATCATGGCGGCCTCCCTTTTTCTTATTGCTTAGCGAAGCCAAGGGATATCGGCAACTGTTCCATGCTGGCCATATCCGCGCAGAGGGGCTAACTTTGGTCGAAACGGAGCCCCTATGACACAAAGTTTGCTTTTCCCTGCCGCCGCTATGCTGGTTTTCATGAGTGCCGCCATTTACGGGTTTGGCTTTTTGCATGCCGAAATCAGCCTCTGGCGCAGCTTTTGGAAGACGCTACCGGTGGCCCTGATGGCCGCAACAGTCGCGCTTTTTGACCTTCCGGTTTTGCTTGTGCAGGCGCTTGTGCTCAGCGCCATCGGTGATTATTTTCTTTCGCTCGGCAAATCAAAATTCACGCTGGGTCTGGTTTCGTTTTTGACAGCCCACCTGCTTTATATTTGGCTGTTTTGGCAGCTTACCGAGGGGGTAAAGCTTGGCTGGGGGCATGCGGGGATGGCTGCTTTTGCGCTCATTTATGGCACCTACCTGTGGTCGCGCACAGGCACGTTTCGTTTACCGGTGATGGCCTATACTCTGGTCATTGCGTTGATGGTCAGCGTAGCGCTCATGCTGCCAACCGCTTACATGCTGGTGGTATTGGGGTCGCTTGCCTTTGCATTTTCGGACAGCGTGCTGGCCCTTGAGATGTTTGTTGTCAGCAACCCTAAATCCAGAAACGCGCTTAGCAAAGTGGTGTGGGTTTCCTACATTATTGCACAGTCTCTCATTGTGGTTGGGCTCGTCGAACGAATGTGAATAATGCACAAAATTATTTAGCTTCGTGAAATTTTCTTTGACAATTTCACAGAATCATCTCTAGCTGGCCAAAACACCTCCCGAACCGGGCGCGCGGCTGGATGAAACCGTGCTCCGCGAAACCGAAGAGGCCGGGTATATCGTGTCCGGTACGTTCGACCTCTGGATCGAAGACGAAAAATTCAGCTTAACTTCGGGCGACAGCTTTCGGTTTGAGCATAAGCCCTACCACTGGGCAAACACGGGCACCGAGCCTGTGGTGATTATCTGGGTTGTCAGCCCACCGGTTTATTAGGAGATTAAAATGGCCGAGCTTCCAACCCATGCACGAGTCGTTATTATTGGCGGAGGCGCGGTTGGAGCTTCGAGTCTTTATCACCTCGCCAAAGCTGGCTGGACCGACTCAGTTTTACTGGAGAAGAACGAGCTCACCAGCGGCAGCACATGGCACGCGGCGGGCAACGTTCCGACCTTTTCAATGTCTTGGTCGCTGATGAACCTGCAACGCTATTCAGTCGATCTTTATCAGGGGTTGGCAGAGGCGGTGGACTACCCGATGAACTATCACGTAACTGGCAGCCTGCGCCTGGCGCACAGTAAGGAGCGGATGCAGGAATTCGAGCGGGCTCGCGGTATGGGGCGCTATCAGGGCATGGACCTTGAGATGTGCAATGTGGATGACCTGAAGGCACGCTATCCGTTTTTGGAAACCCATGATCTGAGCGGTGGGCTCTATGACCCCGCGGACGGAGATATCGACCCATCACAGCTCACGCAGGCACTGGCCAAGGGCGCGCGGGATATGGGGGCGAAAATTGTGCGTTTTTGCCCGGTTACCTCGGTTGATCGTGAAAACGGGGAGTGGATTTTACGCACACCCAAAGGCGAGATCAGGTGTGAGATCGTGGTAAATGCCGCAGGCTA
>DFBP01000168.1:49552-50499 GCA_002366685.1 Rhodobacterales bacterium UBA3077
CCCTACGAGGCCAATTGCCGGCCCCACTGGCAAACTAAAAGCGACCCGATGCCGGAAGATTTTTCCTTCCAGCTTTACCCCGATGATCTTGAACGGCTTGAATGGCACATTGAAGACGCGATGGCGCGGGTGCCTATCCTCGGCACGGCCGGAATCAACAAGGTGATAAACGGCCCAATTCCCTATACCCCTGATGGCAACCCGCTGATTGGCCCGATGCCCGGAGTTCCCAATGCCTTTGAGGCCTGTGTATTCACCTTCGGGATCGCACAAGCCGGCGGTGCGGGCAAAGTTCTGGCCGAGTGGGTAACCGAGGGGCAAACCGAGTGGGACATGTGGTCGGTTGATCCACGCCGGTTTACCGGCTTTGTGGATCAGGACTACGCAAATGTGAAGGGCCGCGAGATTTACGCCAACGAATACGCGATGCATTTCCCGCATCACGAATGGCCCGAGGGGCGCGGAAAGCGGCTTTCCCCCAACCATAACAAGGTCATAGAAATTGGCGGTGTGATGGGGGCATATGCGGGCTGGGAACGCGCTAACTGGTTTGCCAAGCCGGAGGATGATACCTCGGAAGAAAGCACCCTGACATGGGAGCGCGCGGGACCCTGGCACAAGCGCATTGCCGAAGAATGCGCCGCTGTGCAAAACGGCGTGGGCGTGCTGGACCTGTGCGGGTTTTCGCGGTTCGAGCTCTCGGGCATAGGTGCCGCCGACTGGTTGCTCGGGCAGATTGCAGGTGCCCTGCCCAAGCCCGGCCGGATGAACCTCGCCTATTTTGCCGACCGCCGAGGGCGGATTTTGACAGAGATGTCAGTTATGCGGATGGGCGAAGACGCGTTTCTGCTCATCACAGCCGCAACCGCAGAATGGCATGACCTCGAATTGCTGAAAGCCACGCTGCCCGCAGGGCTTACCCTCGAAAACACTACTGAAAAAAGCGC
>DFBP01000168.1:50590-53048 GCA_002366685.1 Rhodobacterales bacterium UBA3077
GGTGGCTGGCAAACCTGCGCTTTTGGCAAGGGTATCCTTCGCCGGTGAGCTCGGCTGGGAGGTACATGCGCTCAATGAAGATATGCCTTCGATCTATACCGCCGTTCTGGAAGCCGGTGCCAAACCGTTTGGCATGTATGCGCTCGACAGCCTGCGGCTGGAAAAAGGCTACCGAACCTGGAAGGGTGATCTCTCATCCGACTACACGCTGAATGAAGCCGGTTTAAGCCGCTTCATACGCCTTGAAAAGAACCATGACTTCCCCGGCAAGGCCGCGCTTGCGGCCGAGACGGCGGTCAAGACCTTCGCAACTCTGGTTGTGGAAGCTGGCGATGCCGACGCCCCCTACATGGCCACCTTGTGGAGTGGAAACGAGGTTGTCGGTGAAGTCACCTCCGGCGGTTTTGGCCACCGCATATGCAAATCAATTGCGCTTTGCATGCTCAGGGCTGATTTGGCGATTGCCGGCACAGAAATTGAAGTGGAAATCTACGGCAGGCGCTGCAAAGCAACTGTCCAGCCCGAGGGGCCACTTTATGACCCGAAAAACGAGAGGCTGCGCGCATGAAGATGCTTCCCAAACACGCCAGCGCTGTAATTATCGGCGGCGGGGTTGCCGGGGCCAGCGTGGCCTACCACCTCGCGAAACTCGGGTGGAAGGATGTGATCCTGCTGGAGCGCAAACAGCTCACCAGCGGCACCACGTGGCACGCGGCCGGGCTGATCGGCCAGCTCCGCGCCAGCTCCAACATGACAAAACTGGCCAAATACTCGGCTGACCTCTACCGCAATCTCGAAGCTGAAACCGGCGTGGCCACAGGCCTGCGCCAAACCGGAAGCATCACCGTCGCCCTAACCGATGCACGGCGCGAGGAGATCTACCGTCAGGCCTCTATGGCAAGGGCTTTTGGCGTACCGGTCGAAGAAATTTCGCCCGAAGAAGCCAAATCCCGCTATCCGCATTTGAACATTTCGGACGTGAAAGGCGCGGTTTATCTCCCGACCGACGGTCAGGGAGACCCCGCCAATATCGCGCTGGCCATGGCCAAAGGTGCGCGACAAATGGGCGTGGATATTTTCGAGAACGTGAAGGTTCTCAACATCAAAACCCAAGCCGGACGCATCGCTTCAGTGGTTGCCGAGCAGGCTGGCGAGCCAGTCGAGATCACTTGCGATCATGTGGTAAACTGCGCGGGCATGTGGGGCCGCGATGTGGGCAATTTGGTCGGCGCAACGGTTCCGCTACACGCTTGCGAGCATTTCTATATCGTGACCGAGGGCATTGATAACCTTGAAAAACTCCCGGTTTTGCGGGTGCCGGACGAGTGCGCCTATTACAAAGAAGATGCCGGAAAAATCATGCTCGGCGCGTTTGAGCCGGTGGCCAAACCCTGGGCGATGAATGGCATCCCCGACGATTTCGAGTTCGACCAGCTCCCTGAGGATTTCGACCATTTCGAGCCGATCCTGATGGACGCGATCAACCGGATGCCCCTGCTGGCCGAAGCCGGCATCCATACCTTCTTCAACGGCCCCGAGAGCTTTACGCCCGATGATCGATATTACCTTGGAGAATCCCCCGAGGTTGGCAATTTCTGGGTTTGCACCGGTTTTAATTCCGTAGGTATCCAGTCAGCCGGCGGCGCGGGCATGGCACTGGCGGAGTGGATGACGGCTGACGCGCCGCCATTTGACCTCTGGGATGTCGACATCCGCCGTGCGCAGCCCTTCCAGCGCAACCGGCGCTACCTGAAAGAGCGTGTAACCGAGAGCCTCGGCCTGCTTTATGCAGATCACTACCCTTACCGCCAGCCCGAAACCGCAAGGGGCATTCGCCGCTCTCCGGTGCATGAGCAACTGCTCAAACAGGGTGCCGTGATGGGAGAAATGGCTGGTTGGGAGCGCGCCAACTGGTTTGCCGACAGCGACCAAAAGCCGGAATATGAATATAGCTGGAAGCGGCAAAACTGGTTTGAAAACCAGAAGCGCGAGCATATGGCGGTGCGCGAGTCGGTCGGCGTGTTTGACATGACAAGCTTTGGCAAAATCAGGGTCGAGGGCCGTGACGCTCTGCCGTTCTTGCAACGGCTCTGCGCCAATCAGATGGATGTGCCAGCGGGCAGGATTGTCTATACTCAAATGCTGAATACACGCGGCGGGGTGGAGAGTGACCTTACGGTCACGCGGCTCAGCGAAACCAGCTTTTTGATGGTGGTGCCGGGGGCAACTTTGCAGCGCGATCTAGCGTGGCTGCGGCGGCATCTGGCTGACGAATTTGTGGTCATCACCGATGTAACCGCAGATGAGGCTGTGTTTGCTGTCATGGGGCCGGACTCGCGAGAACTCCTCCAAAAAATCAGCCCAAATGATTTTTCGAATGAAACCCACCCTTTTGGCACGATGCGCGAAATCGAGATCGGCATGGGGCTGGCGCGCGCCCACCGCGTAACCTATGTGG
>DFBP01000064.1:0-2860 GCA_002366685.1 Rhodobacterales bacterium UBA3077
GGAACGGTTGAAACCGGCTGGGGGCTTTATCTTTTCACTTTTTGCGTGTTGCTTTCCTTGCTAATCACAGAAATCACCAAGCGACAGTTGGATAGCCACTAGTGCAGATATACTTAGTCAACCTTGCCAGCCGCCCTGACCGGCTCGCGTTTATGACGGACCAGTTAAACGCGCTCGGCCTACCCTTTACCCGCGTGGACGCCATCAATGGGTTGGGTGCAGATGATATCGGATATCCAGCCGATCACCCGCGCCTCTCCAAAGGAGAATTCGCCTGTTATTTGAGCCACAAGAAGGTATGGAAGCTATTCTTAGAATCAGGCACCGAGCGCTGCCTTGTGCTCGAAGATGATGTTTTGTTGTCAAACAGCTTGCCCGAAATTTTGGCGCATGAGGCTTTTTATGAGCATAAAGGCGCTGTTACGCGGCTGGAAACACGTATCTATAAATCCAGACTTTCAATATTCACACGCCATCGCTTCAAAAAAAGAAAACTCGGTAGACTCCTCGCATATGATGGGGGAACGGCAGCACTTGTCCTGACACGAAAATACGTCGAGTATTTACTGGAACACCATAGCGTTCCCGAAGTGCCGGTAGACGATGTAACGCTAAACCCTGTCGAAACCGCCTTTCGACCGCATGTCGTCTACCAAATGGACCCCGGCGCCGCGATTCAGCGGCATTTTCTTGTCACAGACGACCCCGAGCATAATACCGAGAGCGACCTTGAGGAGATGCGCGGGGTGCCATTGTCAAAAAAAGAAGCTATTGGTTTTGGTCAAAAAATCAAACTTCAATTGAGGCGGCGTGCGCGCAATTTTCATCATAACACATTGACAACGGTCAAACTTATTCCGTTCAGCAAAGACTGACTTGCCCTCAACAGCTTATTCAGGCAAAACCGCCGTTATGGCAAAAACGAAATCGACATTTACCTGCACAGCTTGTGGTGCCACCCATAAAAAATGGGCGGGGCAATGTGAATCCTGCCATGCGTGGAACACGATTGAAGAGGAAGTGGCGCTGGCGACTGGCCCCACCGGCAAAAGCCTTGGCGGTTCTCGCGGGCGGAAAATGGCGCTTTCCGACCTTTCAGCGCAAGACGCGCCCACGCCGCGCTCCCAATCCGGCATTGGCGAGTTTGACCGCGTTTTGGGGGGCGGCATGGTGCCAGCCTCCGCCATTTTGGTGGGGGGGGACCCCGGGATCGGCAAATCCACGCTCCTGCTTCAGGCCGCAGCGGCTTTTGCGAACCGAGGCCAGAAGGTTATTTATGTTTCGGGAGAGGAAGCGGCTTCGCAAATCCGTATGCGGGCCCGCCGACTGGATGCCGCAGAATCTCCCGTGCAATTGGCAGCCGAAACCAATTTGCGAGATATTATTACCACTCTGGATACAGAGCGACCGGCACTTGCGATCATTGATTCGATCCAGACTATGTGGGCGGACCATGTGGACAGCGCTCCCGGCTCTGTTTCGCAAGTCCGGGCCTGCGCGCATGAGTTGACCAGTTTTGCCAAACGGCGCGGCGTTAGTGTTGTGCTGGTCGGGCATGTGACCAAAGAAGGGCAAATCGCGGGGCCGCGCGTGGTCGAGCATATGGTTGACACTGTGCTTTACTTTGAAGGCGAGCGCGGCCATCAGTTCCGGATTTTGCGCGCTGTAAAAAACCGGTTTGGCCCCGCCGATGAAATTGGCGTGTTTGAAATGACGGGTGCCGGCCTTGGCGAGGTGACAAACCCCTCGGCCCTTTTCCTGAGCGAGCGCGATAACCCCGCGCCTGGCGCTGTAGTTTTTGCCGGTATCGAAGGCAGCCGCCCCGTTTTGGTCGAAATTCAGGCTCTTGTTGCCCCGTCACCGCTGGCCACACCGCGACGGGCGGTTGTGGGCTGGGATAGTTCTCGCTTGGCTATGATACTGGCGGTGCTTGACGCGCGCGCCGGGGTCAGCTTTGCCGGAATGGATGTTTACCTGAATATCGCCGGAGGGATGCGGATATCCGAACCGGCAGCCGACCTCGCGGTCGCGGCTGCGCTCATCTCGGCGCGGCAGGATAAAGCGATGCCGCCAGACAGCGTGTGTTTTGGCGAAATCAGCCTTTCTGGCGCACTCCGCCCGATCAGCCAACCTGACAATCGGCTAAAAGAAGCCGAAAAGCTTGGGTTTTCCGCTGCTTTTGCCCCTTCTTTAATGAAGACGGTGGGCGAATCAGGCATAAGCGTGCAAAAGTTTGACGATATAGCTGGTTTCATTGACTCATATTTTGGCGTAATAGACGAATGAACAATAAGGAATAGAACGTATGGAAGATTATACAATTATTGATTTGGTGGCCGTGGCCATCATTTTGATCTCCGGCTTTCTGGCCTACTCCCGCGGGCTTGTGCGTGAAACCCTGTCAATCATCGGCTGGGGTGGTGCAGCCATCGTTGCCTTTATTTTTGCCCCTCAAGGCAAAGATCTGGTTTTTGAAATTCCGTTTGTGAATGGTCTGGTCGGGGATAGCTGCGAAATTGCGCTGATCATTTCCTTTGCCCTTATTTTCATTCTGGCCCTGATCGTAATCTCCCTGTTCACGCCACTCCTTGCTGGCATGGTTTCCAAATCCGCTTTGGGTGTGATCGACCGTGGGCTCGGCTTCATTTTTGGCCTTGCCCGTGGTGTATTGCTGATCATCGTGGCTCTTTTTGCCTACGACCAGTTTATCGCCACCGGCGAGGGAATCAAAATCATCGAAGATTCGCAAACCAAACTTGTTCTTTCGGATTCGCAAGCCCGGCTGGCTAACGAGGTTGAGACCTCGACAATTCCCGCTTGGTTTATTGCCCGTTTTGATGAGCTGACCAGCGTATGTGTG
>DFBP01000064.1:2935-8213 GCA_002366685.1 Rhodobacterales bacterium UBA3077
AAAGGCTGCGTCCATGTCACTGCCCCCGATGCCCGACCTCCCTTCATTGCCGTTTGACGACGATAAGCTCAAGGAGGAATGCGGGATATTCGGCATGAATGGCGTGGATGAAGCCGCGAATTTTGTGGCGCTTGGTTTGCACGCGCTGCAACACCGCGGGCAGGAAGCGGGTGGCATTGTTTCCTTTGCGCCGGATGCGGGTTTCAACTCGGTCCGGCGTTTTGGTTATGTGAGGGACAACTTCACAAAAGCCTCCCTGATGGAAAGCCTTCCCGGCGAGTTGGCCATTGGCCATGTCCGTTATTCCACCAGCGGCTCCAAGGGGCAAACGGCGATCCGCGATGTGCAGCCGCTTTTTGCCGAACTGGCGATGGGAGGCGTCGCCATTGCCCATAACGGCAACCTGACCAATGCCGAAGCCCTGCGCAAGGAACTTATCCAGCACGGCTCGATCTTCCAGTCGAGCTCGGATTCCGAGTGTATTGTGCACCTGATGGCACGGAGCTTTCAGGCCAACATTCCCGAGCGGCTCAAGGACGCCCTGCGCCGCGTTGAGGGTGCTTTTTCGGTTATCGCAATGACCCGCACCAAACTGATCGGTGTACGGGATGCGCTTGGCGTTCGCCCGCTGATGCTCGGTAAAGTCGGAGAGGCCTATGTGCTTTCGTCGGAAACCTGCGCGCTTGATATAATCGGGGCCGAGTTTATCCGTGAGATCGAGCCTGGCGAAATGGTTGTCATTACGGGTGGTAAGCTCGAAAGCTCCTACCCGTTTGCCAAGGCCCCTTCCCGTTTCTGCATATTCGAGCATGTTTACTTTTCGCGCCCGGACAGCATTCTAGGTGGCCGCTCGGTTTATGAAACCCGCCGCCGTATCGGGGTCGAACTTGCCAAAGAATCGCCGGTCGAGGCGGATTTGGTTTGCCCGGTCCCCGATAGCGGCACGCCAGCGGCAATCGGGTTTTCGCAGGAAAGCGGCATTCCTTATGCTATGGGCATTATCCGCAACCAGTATATGGGCCGCACATTTATCGAGCCAACCGAACAAATCCGCAATATGGGTGTGAGATTAAAGCTCAACGTCAACCGTGCCCTAATCAAGGGCAAACGGGTGATCTTGGTCGATGACTCGGTGGTGCGCGGTACGACTTCACGCAAGATCAAAGAGATGATCCTTGATGCCGGTGCACTGGAGGTCCATTTCCGGATTGCCTCCCCGCCTACGCAGTGGCCTTGTTTTTATGGGGTTGATACGCCAGAGCGCGGCAAGCTTTTGGCCAGCACAATGACCGAAGACCAGATGCGCGACCATCTAGAGGTAAACTCCCTGCGCTTTATCTCGCTGGACGGTCTTTACCGCGCAGTATCCGGCGGCAAGCCTCGCAACAATGCCCAGCCGCAGTATTGCGACGCTTGTTTTAGCGGTGAATACCCCATCGCCCCGAGTGACAAACTAGCCAGCGGCGCAATCTAGGCTTTCACCAGCCGTCAACACGCGGCCATATTTCACCATTGGTCACGTGGTAACACCCATAGCCACCAGCCGCCGTCAGGCAGGCATGGTTTGGCAGCACCCGAACGGTTGAGCCGATCGGGTGTCTCTCGAAATCCTCTTCATTGCGCACCTTCACGGTTCCATGCTCCTGATGCACAACATCAATACGCAACCCCGTGGGTTCCATCGTGTCGGCGTTGCAAAGCCAGCCGTATCCGGCATCAGGCAGGAAGGTTTGAGCGCCAATATCCTTGGACATTGCCAAAGCCCCGGCGTCCAGTGTTAGCACGCCTGCGCTGCGATTGTGGCCGATCACGGTTGTCAAAACGCTCATCGCGATATCATCAAGCGCACACATGCCGCGGCCAAACTGGGCCAAATCCCAAAACAGGTAAATGCCGGCGCGCAGTTCGGTAATGCCCTCCAGATTGTCGGCATAAAGCACCGTAGGTGTGGAGCCGATGCTGACTGTATCCACAGAAATGCCTTCGGCCCGCAGTAATTCGGTGGCCTCACACGCGGCGCTGGCCTCGGCATCGGCAATCTCCTTGACCCTGTCGATCTGGTCGGTGGTGTAAGAATGGCCCGCATGGGTCATAATACCCCTGAACTGCTCCCCTAGTGCGCGGGCGATATCAATCATTTCAGGAGCGCGGCTGGCAATCCCGCCGCGATGCTCCCCGCAATCCACCTCTATCATCACCGGCGCTTGTGGAAGCGCCGCTACAACGGCCCTAGCCATCTCGATGGAATCCACGCACAAGATGACCTGTTTACCGGTGCGCGCTTGAATATCGGCGACCCGCGCAAACTTGTTGGGGGTTATGCCAACCGCATAAAGCAGGTCATCATACCCGGCTTCCGCCAGCGCTTCAGCCTCTTTCAGAGTCGAAACCGTAAGGGTCGAGCGGCGCCCCGCGGTGGCAATTTCAGCCACATTTACCGATTTGGAGGTTTTGAAATGCGGGCGCAGCGTTATTCCGAGCGCCTTTGCGCGCTGCTGCATTCTTTCGGCGTTGGCCAATAGCCGCTCACGGTCCAGCACCAGGATCGGGGTTTCTGCATTTTCAAACATCAAGCACTCTCCTTGCTGTGACTTTATGTGGCACAAATAAAAAAGGGCCGAAAAACTCCGGCCCTTCCAATCTCGGTTTTTGAAAAACCTTACTTTTTGAGCATCTTCCAAGCGGTAGGCAGAAGCAGCGCCACAAGTGCGAGCTTCACCGCGTCCCCGACCAGATAAGGCAGCATACCGGCGTTCACGGCAGCGAACAGGTCCATCCCGTAAAGGTGCATCAGCCATGCCAAACCCGGCACATAGATCAGCGCATTTGCAAGAAGAAGCAGGCCAGCCATTTTAACAACCGAGCGATCCCAGCCGCGGGTTGCACCGTATCCGAGCGCGATGGTTGCCAGCACAAAGCCAACCAAATATCCACCAGTGCCTGCCATCATATAGGCCAAGCCGTTCACGTCTCCACCAGATCCGGCAAATACATTAAAGCCAAGCGCGCCCACCAGCATGTATCCAAGGATCGTTGCCAACCCGAGCCGTGGCCCGTAAGCCGCGCCGAGCGCCAGTACAGCAAATGTGCCCATCGTGATCGGCACCGGCCACATCGGCACAGAAATTTTTGCGGAAACGGCAAGGATCGCAATTCCGGCCACAACCAACACAGCGTGCCGCAGCGTTGAGTTTGATCCCCAAAGGGCGCTTGTCAGGGTTAGATTAGGTGTCATCTACATATCCTTGTCGATAGGTTTCATGGATTAGCCCCTTTTTGCCTTCTGAACGCGCCGAGATCAAGCGCTTTGAACACGTGGCAAAAAATACTCTGGTTATCTGCGAACAAAAACCCTAAATCAGCCCCATGGAACATGATCAGAAAATCGCGCTTGTTACCGGCGCCTCTCGCGGCCTTGGCTATGCCACCGCTTTGCAGCTGGCCGACAAAGGCTATCACATTATTGCGCTGGCCCGCACGGTCGGCGGGCTTGAAGAGCTGGCCGATGTGGTTGAAGCCAAGGGGCAGAGCGTCACGCTGGTGCCGCTCGATGTCACCGACGAAGGCGGGCTTCAGCGCCTCTGCCTCAATATCTTCGAGCGCTGGGGTAAGCTGGACCTTTTGGTTCATTGCGTCGTTCATGCGCCGCTGCTTACGCCGATCACACAACTCGTCGATAAAGACTATGACAAAACCATGGAGATTAATGCCCGCGCTACCGCCCGCATAATCGCGCTCACGGAATCCCTGATCCGCGTAGCTGACGGCACAGCCATTTTTATGGACGACCCCCACGAAGGCGAGCGTTTTTACGGCGCTTATGCGGCCTCAAAGGCCGCCGCCCGCTCGATGGTTGAAAGCTGGCAGGCCGAGGTCCAAAACCTCAAGCCTCGCGTAATATTGCACCAGCCAAACCCGATGCCAACCGCAACCCGCGCGCGCTTTCACCCCGGTGAAGATAAGTCCGTGCTTGCCAGTGCGGAAGATGAAGCCAGACGGATGCTCGACGCCGTGCTTTGAATGGTGCCGAGGTAGAAAATACGGTCAAGTTCCCCGTCGGCAAGGACCGGATTATTAGGCAAATTCTGGCCTAGTGGATTTTCCGCTTTTTACCTTTCGCGGCAAAAGGATTATCCCCCGCACGCAAAAACAGCCGGATCGGTGTGCCCGGCATATCAAAATCAACGCGCAGCCCGTTTACCAGGAAGCGTTTGTAGCTCTCGGGCACCTTGTCGGGCACCGAGGTAAACACCACAAAAGTTGGCGGGCGGGTTTTAACTTGGGTCATATACCGCATTTTGATCCGGCGGCCCGAAGGGGCTGGTGGCGGGTGGCCCTCGACCATCGCTTTCAGCCAGCGGTTCAGCTTGGCCGTCGAAATCCGAGTGTTCCATGTATCATGGGCTTTCAGGATGGCTTGGTTCAGCCTGTCCAGCCCCTTACCCGTGCGGGCCGAGACCATCACCATAGGGGCCCCGCGCAATTGCGGCAGCAAGCGGCCGAACTTTTCACGCAGGTCCAGAATTTTCTGGTTTTTCTCGTCTTCGAGGTCCCACTTGTTTACGGCAACCACAACGGCGCGGCCTTCGCGCTCCGCAAGGTCGGCAATGCGCAAATCCTGCTGTTCAAACGGCACCTGCACATCGAGCAACACCACAACAACTTCGGCAAACTTAACGGCGCGCAGCCCGTCGGAAACCGAAAGTTTCTCTAGCTTTTCCTGCACCTTGGCCTTTTTACGCATACCAGCCGTATCAAAAATGCGAAACTCGCGGCCTTCCCAATTGGTGCGCACCGAAATCGAATCTCGTGTGATTCCGGCCTCTGGCCCGGTCAGCAAACGCTCTTCGCCCATTATCTGGTTGATGAGCGTCGATTTACCGGCATTCGGGCGGCCAACCACGGCGATCTGCAACGGGCGATCGTCGGGGATTTCATCAGCTTCGCCAAATTCATCGACCTCGTCTGACAGTTCGATCTCGGTAATCGGTTCGAAGCTTTCCGCGTTTTCAAACTCGTCGGAAATCGGCATCAAAACGGAGTAAAGGTCTTCCATCCCCTCGCCGTGCTCGCCGGATAGCTGAAGAGGCTCGCCAAGACCAAGGTTAAAGGCCTCGTAATAGCCTGCCTCTCCGGTTTTGCCTTCGGCTTTATTGGCGGCCAGTATGACGCGCGCATTTTTCTTGCGCAGGATCTCTGCAAAAACTTCGTCATCCGGTGTAACGCCAACGCGGGCGTCGATCATAAACAGGCACACATCCGAAATATCTACCGCATG
>DFBP01000064.1:8232-13081 GCA_002366685.1 Rhodobacterales bacterium UBA3077
CCGGCGGTATCAATCACGGTAAAGCGCAAATCGCCCAGCCGTGCTTCGCCCTCACGCAGGTCGCGTGTTACGCCCGGCTGGTCATCAACCAAGGCCAGTTTCTTGCCAACCAAGCGGTTGAACAGAGTCGATTTGCCAACGTTTGGACGGCCAACGATGGCCATGGTGAAAGACATGATGTCGCCTCAATAAACAAGTTCAGGGGCTAGTAGCCCCGAAACGAATGCTCTTAGACCCTCTCCCCGCTATTGGAAAGCGAGAAGTTTGCCTTTTTGGTTTTGAACATACAGAACGCCAGCCGCAACAACTGGCGCGGAAGCCGCCCCGCCGGGCAAGGCTACGGCGTATCTGGCCGAACCACTAACAGGGTCAAAGAAGCGTAACTGGCCATCTGTGCCCGCAACGACCACTTGCCCGCCAGCCACTACCGGCCCGTAATGGGCGATAAACCCACGGCGTTTTTCCGGTTTGTTGAATTCTGGCAGTTGTACGGCCCAGATAACGCGGCCGCTTCCAGCCTCAATCCGCAGCAGTTGCGATGTGTCGCTGACCATGAATAATGAGCCGCCGATCACAGCACCGGTGCTGGTTGCCCCTACCGGCAAGGTCCAAACTTCGGAACCGTTGGTGGTCCGGATGGCTGCGGTTTGCCCGCCAGCGTTGCTCACATAAGCTTGACCGCCTGAAATGACCGGGGCTCCGGGGAAGCCCCCGATGAGCGCACGCACGTCAGACAGGCGTGCTTGGTTTACATCGCTGTTCCAGCGGCCCTGACCGCCTGCCGTGGCACCCACTGTGCGCCCCGAACTAAACGGAAGTACAACGTTATTGCCGCTCACTGCCGGGCTGGAGCCGCCCATAGTGACCGGACCTGTGGATTGCGCCCCGGCGAGGCTCCACGAAAGCTTACCCCGCGCGCCGTCAATGGCATAGGCAACGTCATTGGCGCCCATCGCGTAAACGCGCCCGGCAGCCACAGTTGGCCCGCCGCGCAGAGGCGCCGAGAAACCGTATCGCCAGTTAATCGCCCCGCTTGCTGTATCTAGCGAGAGCAATTCGCCAAAACCGGACGTCACATAAAGGCTTCCCCCATCAAGCGCCAATCCGCCACCAAACCCCTCGGCACCACTGCGTTCACCCAACGGGGTAATATCTGCCTGCCAAATGGCCGCGCCGCTATCGGTCGCGCTGGCTTGCACTTTGCCAGCGGCATCAAGTGTATATATAACGCCAGCCGCAATGACCGGTGTGGAGGTGATCCTCGAACGGTCGCTATTACCGCGACCGATATCGCTGCTCCAGCGCAAGGATGGACTGGCAGAAAGCGCCAGATGCGGCACAATATGATTGGCGGTGAAATTTTGCTGTAGCCATGCCGCGTTGCTCACGGCTGCGCCCAATGAAATCGCGGCGGCACGATTCTCTACCGCCAATTGCTCCTGCGGGCGAATTGAAAGCCGCTCACCTGAAAGCACGGTGTTTGAATTACCGCCGCAAGCCGCCAGAGCGCTGAGCGCCAGCACCGCTAATCCCGTTTTCCGCCACGTTCTTGCCGATTTCATCATTACATTACCCACTCAATTAACCCGCTGGTTCAATATTAACCGTTTGCCGATTCCGGCTCCAGCTCACCGCCCAGTGCAACAATTAACTGTTGTGCCCGGCTACGCAAGCTTGCCGTGACGGACGGATCATTCAAAATTGCGGTCAGTTCGCCAATGGCAGCCTCATTGTCACCGTCACGCACATATTGCATGGCCAGTTGCTCCTGCGCCAACAGGCGATAAGGTGCCCCGGGCGCCATCAGCCTTTCATAGGCGCCGCTCCGCTCGCTGGCCGCCATGTTCGCTCCGTCGAGCATCAGGATTTTTAGCCACGCAAGATCAGAGTAAACCAAAGCGACATCCAGATTGGTTGCAACACTCCGAAGTGCCGATAAAGCGCCTTCGGCTTCACCTTCTGCCTCAAGCACATTCGCCAGTTGAAGCTCGGCGATAACAGCGCTCGGAGCGCCCTGCTCGATCACGGCGTTTAACGCACTCGCCTCTCCGGAAGCGGCAGCCGCCCGCAGCACATCCCCTGTGAGCCGCGCTTCTTTTTGGCTAGCTGATTTGTCCCACTCGTTGTAGGCGGTGCCGCCCACAATCGCGACAACCACCAGCCCCAGAATCCATGCATACTTCTTAAACAGCTTAAAAAGCCGGTCCCGGCGTACTTCTTCACTGACCTCGTCAATAAAGGAATCAGATTCGCTCAAATTAACTCTCCTGCAGAACTTTCCGCGCAACTTAGCGTGTTGCTTCGTTCTATGCAAAGACAAAGGATAATCCATGCGGGAATAGCCAAAAACGGGGCGGCTGTTTTTTTAGCGGGTTCGTCGCTTTGTCTATATCCAAACGGGCGCAAAAAGAACATGGGCGGAGAGTATTAGTGCAGAATAGGTGGCTTGTCAGGGTCCATTCCAGGGGCTACAGGCTTGGGCGTTTTGGGTAAGATCAAATCTGGAATCTCGAAACCTAATCCGGCCCGAGAGAATTTCTCCAAATGCGGATCATCCGCCGCCAGAAATGCCAGATCCAGCTGGCTTGCCTCAACCCCGCTAAACCGCAGCGCCTCGGAAAGCGCCTCGGAAACCCCGGGTTTGGCGGGCTCTGGCACATCAACAAGCGCGAGCATATGCCCCTCTTCTCCGGTTTCATAGGAAACCGAAACCAGATAAGCCGCCCCAACCACGCCCGCCATATTGGCGAGCTTCGCGTCCAGCGCGCCGATCAAGGCTTCGGGAACGCCCTCCGGCTTGCTAATTTCCAACGGGCGCGCCTCGATTTGCTCATCTTCACCGAGCGCCGACTCTGCCAACCATGTCACCGCCTCTGGCGGTAACACTGTGGCACTGAGCGCTTCCCCGAGATTCAGGCCAATTGAAAGCCCTTCACCAGCCAAAATTGACGCAATGCGACGGCCAGAAAGTGCCACATAGCTGCTGGCTGTATCACTAAAAGCTGCCATTCTTTCCTCGAGATCAAAAACCAACGCTAATTTGCCGTCACTCGTTTCGAGCACCAAGGGCTTGGCGCTCTGATCCGACACTTCTGATTCCAACATTAAAAATAGCTCGGCTTCCAGAAAGCGTGCATAAAACGCGAGCGAATCCGCCTCGTTTTCCTGCATGTTGCGAAAGGCGGTATCAAGTGGGGTGAGCATTTTGGCCTCAAAGCAGAAAGAAAACACACGGCTGGCAGGAGAACCCTGAGCCATTTTAGGTATTCGCGCGGTTTATCCCATCAATGAACCAAAGGCAAAAGACGAAATATTCATCTTTGGTTGTTTTCTTATGCTTTTTGGGTTGGAGCCTCTGCCAGAATATGCGAAAAGTGGCTGGCATAACCTCTGATTTGAGGAATGAGCCAATTAGAGGTCGGGAGAGAGTTTGGTGCGCAGCATCATTACAGTTTTTATATTTATAGGGCTTTGGCTCCTGCTGTCCGGTGTTTACAAGCCGTTAACAATCGGGCTTGGCGTTTTATCAGCCGTAATTGTCATTTTTGTGACCAAAAGAATGGATTCTATAGACGGGGACCGGCTGACCATTGATCTAAAACCGGTTGCATTCCTGAAATATATTATCTGGTTACTTGTTGAAATCGCAAAAGCGAACTGGACAGTCGCAAAGGTGATTCTGACCCCGTCCCTGCCTATTCGCCAGCACCTGTTCACGGTCCCGTATTCGCAGAAAACCGATCTGGGACAAGTCATTTTTGCCAATTCAATCACCCTGACCCCGGGCACGGTTTCGGTTGAGACCGAACCCGGTCATTTTCTGGTTCACGCCCTCGTATACACCCCGGATACTATGGAAGAACTTGGGGAAATGGACAGACAGGTGAGTGCTATCGAACAGGAACCCAAACCATAATGTTTGTTGTCGCCATAATTGCGGTATTTATCGCTATCTTTTTTGTTCTGGTGCGCCTGTTTGCCGGGCCAACCCTTTATGACCGGGTCATCGCGCTGAACTTGTTTGGCACCCTTACGGTTTTGCTCATTGGTCTGATCGGCTTTTTGACGGAACGGCCCGATTTCCTCGATATTGCGCTACTCTATGCATTGATCAATTTCATCGGAACCATCGCGGTTTTGAAATTCTTTCGTTATCGCTCGATTGGCGATCAACCGCTCGCATTGCGCGAAGAGGAAGCCAAGAAGTGAGCCTTATTGCAATCATCGTGGACGTTTTGAGCTGGGTGTTTATCCTCTCCGGATCGTTTATTCTGGTCATCGGGGCGCTGGGCACAATGAGGCTACCTAATTTCTGGACCCGCCTTCACGCCGCATCCGTAATTGATTCCGCCGCCATCATCTTGCTTTTTATCGGGATGTGCTTGCAGGCGGGGCTTACCCTTGTGACCGTGAAACTGATAATTATCGGTGTTTTCCTGTTTATCACCGGGCCCACCGCAACGCACGCTGCCGCCAATGCGGCGCTGGTTTCAGGGGCGCGCCCGAAAGAAGCCGAGGGCTTCACGGGTGCGGAGCCCGAACCTCTAACCAAACCGGACCCCGATCCGGATTCTCAAGAATAGCGCGGGTGTATCATAGAATTCTTTATTGACGCCATTTTGTTTACCTTGCTGGTCGTAACCGCAGTTGCGGTTGTGCGGATGCGCAGCCTGTTTGCTGTGGCAATGCTATCGGGCGTGTTTAGCCTTGTTTCTGCGTTGCTATTTGTAACGCTGGATGCCGTTGACGTGGCCTTCACAGAGGCGGCCGTCGGCGCCGGTATTTCTACCGTTCTGGTTTTGGGGACATTGGCGCTCACGTCGCGGTTTGAAAAGCCCAGCACACATTC
>DFBP01000064.1:13167-16047 GCA_002366685.1 Rhodobacterales bacterium UBA3077
TCTCCAACACAAACCCATGTTGCAGCGGCCTACCTTGAAAACAGCGTTGAAGACATTGACCTGCCGAACGTGGTCACGGCCATTTTGGCCAGCTATCGTGGCTACGACACGCTGGGGGAAACGGCCGTTGTTTTTGCGGCCGGTATCGGTGTTTTGCTGCTGATCAGCGGATTGCATCGCCGCCGCAAAGACGAAAACGATGAAGAAAGCGGGGAAGACTGATGCGACATCACCTTATCCTGCGCGTCGTAACAAAATTGCTTGTCGGCACCATCATGCTCTTTGCCTTTTATGTCCAGTTTCACGGTGATTTCTCACCAGGCGGCGGCTTTCAGGCTGGTGTGATTATGGCGGCTGCCTTTATTATCTACGGTATCGTTTTCAGCCTCGGAACGGTGCAAAAGGTCTTTCCCCCGTGGTTGGTGCACAAGCTAATTGCCCTTGGCGTTTTGCTTTATGCCGGCACCGGGATTGTCAGCATGTTTTTGGGCTATGCCTATCTCGACTACGGTGCATTTACGCCAGACCACCCTTCTCACGGGCAGCACTATGGCATCTTTGTTGTCGAACTGGGGGTCGGGATCACCGTAACCGGCGTTATGGTGGCCATTTATTACGCCTTTGCAGGCCGCCCACCGCGCATGAGTGATGAGGAGTGGTAATGGGGATCGATTTTACATGGGAATATGTTGTGGGTCACTTCAACTACTGGCTTTTTTCAGTGTTGATGATGACCGGACTCTATATTGTGGTTGCCAAAGGCAATCTGGTTAAAAAGATCGTGGGCCTCAACATTTTTCAAACCTCTGTTTTTATGCTGTATATCTCGATGGGTAAAATTTCGGGCGGCACAGCGCCGATCTTCCCGCTTGATATGGAGATAGATCCGGATGTGGTTTATTCAAACCCGCTGCCGCATGTGCTCATTCTTACGGCCATTGTTGTGGGGGTTGCGACAACCTCGCTCGGATTGGCCCTGATTGTGCGCATTCGCGAGGAATATAACACCATTGAAGAAGATGACCTTTTGTTGATCGAGCAAGCGATTGTGAACACCGAAAACGCCCTACACGGCAAATCCATGGGCGGGCGGGCGTAATGGCGGTTGATGCAACCCAGCACGTCGCGATGACGTTTACCGAGCACCTGCCGGTTTTGCAGGTTCTTGTGACATTTGTGGCCGCTCCGCTCGTAGTGCTGCTTGGCAGCCGGCAATTGAGCTGGCTCATTGCGTTTGTCGCGAGCGCTGTTTCGTTTGTGATTGCGATATTCCTGTTAATGCAGGTCATCGACGGGAGTGTTATTTCCTATCATATCGGCGGATGGGCACCGCCGCTCGGGATCGAATACCGCGTAGATGCCACAAATGCTTTTGTAATACTGCTTGTGACCGCGATCAGTACAATTGTGCTGCCCTATGCACGTGAAAGCATAAAAGACGAAATTCCCGCGAAGCATCATACGCTGTTTTATGCCGCATTTTTGCTGTGTATTACCGGCCTTTTGGGCGTGGCAATAACGGGTGATGCCTTTAACGTATTTGTGTTTTTGGAAATTTCGTCGCTCTCGACTTATGTGCTCATCGCGCAAGGTTCTTATAGAGACAAGCGGGCCCTGACGGCGGCTTATGACTATCTGATTATGGGAACAATCGGGGCCACTTTTTTTGTGATCGGTCTTGGCATGTTATACATGGTGACCGGCACGCTNNNAATATGGCAGATATTGCTGAACGTATCGCCGACCAAGGCAGCAACCGGACGGTTCGCGCAGCTTTTGGCTTTATCGTTGTAGGGATCGGCCTCAAAGTAGCGATCTATCCGCTCCATTTGTGGTTGCCCAATGCCTATACATTCGCCCCATCAGCCGTAACCGTATTTTTGGCAGCCACAGCAACCAAAGTCGCTGTTTATATTCTGCTGCGGTTTACCTTCTCCGTGTTTCAGCCCGCCTTCCTTTTTGAGGTCAACACGCTTGAATACATCATTCTGCCCTTTGCTATTGTTGCTATGTTTGCAGCTTCGTTTATCGCTATTTTCCAGAACGATTTCAAACGGATGCTCGCCTACTCCAGCATTGCCCAGATCGGGTATATGCTGTTGGGGATAAGCCTGTTGACCGAAACCGGCCTAACAGCAGCCATTGCGCACCTGTTTAACCACGGCATCACCAAGGCTGTGCTTTTCATGGGGGTTGGTGCGCTCGTTTTGAAAACAGGCGGCTCGTTTTATAACCGGATCGAAGGGATGGGGAAAATCATGCCTTGGACAAGCGCCGCAATTGTTATTGGCGGGTTGAGCCTGATCGGCGTGCCCGGAACCGCCGGATTTATTAGCAAATGGCTTCTGGTAGAGGCCAGTATTGAAAAAGGCTGGTGGCCTGTTTCAGTGCTCATCGTTTTATCTTCGCTTCTGGCTGTTATTTATGTCTGGCGGGTGATCGAGACGCTTTATCTCAAAGCGCCCGAAGGGCCGGTTCTTCAGAAAGCTGCGCCGCTTTCGATGCTTATTCCGCTATGGATAGCGGCACTGGCGTGCATCTGGTTTGGCTTTGCGACTGATATCACCCTGAGTGCCTCCCGCTCGGCTGCCCAAGGGCTGCTGGCCGGCACCGCTGGCATGATGTAGGGGGCACAAAGATGGACACGAATACCGCAATATTCCTAACGATGGTGATCCCCACTGGGGCGGCTGTTACCAACCTTCTTTTCCGCAATAACCCAAACTTGCGCGACGGCCTAACGCTCGCCGCGGCCGTGGCCACTTTTCTCTGCGTCCTCGCTATTTTGTCAAATGTCGGGAATAGCACAACCGAACAAGTCCAATTGTTTGAGGTCTTCCCCGGGCTGAGCATCGCCTTCAATGTAGAGCCATTGGGGCT
>DFBP01000064.1:16143-21829 GCA_002366685.1 Rhodobacterales bacterium UBA3077
CTGTTTGTGTTTTATGAAATCCTGACAGTTTCGACCTATCCGCTGGTGGCGCACAAGGGCACCCCTGAGGCGATCAAAGGCGCGCGCACCTATCTGGGCATCCTGATCGGCACCTCGATCGGGCTGCAACTGCTGGCCATTATCTGGACCTATACCCTAACCGGCACGCTTGATTTCACCCAAGGCGGCATTCTGGAGGGCTACATTGCCGGCCCGATGGTCGCTGTTTTGCTGGCACTCTATGCCTTTGGCATTGGCAAGGCTGCATTGATGCCGTTTCACCGCTGGCTCCCTGCCGCGATGGTCGCCCCAACACCAGTTAGTGCGCTGCTTCATGCTGTGGCTGTGGTGAAGGCGGGTGTGTTCACCATGCTCAAGGTCGGTATTTACATTTTCGGCATTGATTTTCTGGCCGAAACGGGCGCGTCTGAATGGTTAATGTGGCTGGCGGCCTATACAATCATTGCAGCTTCGATCATTGCGATCACCAAAGATAACCTCAAGGCGCGGTTGGCTTATTCTACGATTAGCCAGCTCTCCTACATCACGCTCGGGATGGCGCTGGCCACTTCTATGGGCGCACTTGGCGGGGGCTTGCATATTGCCATGCACGCGATGGGAAAAATCACATTGTTTATGGCGGCGGGTTCTATTTATGTAGCCACGCATAAAACCAATATCAGCCAGATGAACGGGCTTGGCCGGATCATGCCGTTCACTTATGGTGCCTTTTTCATTGGTGCGCTCTCGATTATCGGCCTGCCACCGCTGGGGGGGTCATGGAGCAAATGGTTGCTGGTGCTTGGCGCTGCCGATACGGGGCAATGGATCATGATCGGAGTCCTGATGCTCAGCTCGTTGCTCAACGTCTATTACCTGTTGTCAATTGTCGGACGCGGATTCTTTTTGCCCGCAGCAGACCAACCGGCTGACGCAAAAATCGCAGAGTCCCCGACGCTTGTGTGGCTGCCCCCTGCCCTGACCGCAGCTGGCTGTGTGGTTCTGTTTTTCTACGCCGGCGAATTGCAAGAATTCCTGTCCCCGATTGTTTCGGGTTACGGAGGAGAGGCCGATGGATAAACATCCCAACGACAACCCCGACACCTACCCGCGCCTTGGGCGCATGATGATGTGGGTTGATAAGCCGGGCAGCGCCAACAAAATCTTTTGGGCTTTGGCAATTTTTTGCGGCCTGCTGTTTCTTGCAGATTTTGCCTATGAAAAACACGGGCATTTTGATGTAGAATACATCCCCGGTTTCTACGGAATTTATGGGTTTGTGATGTTCACGGCCCTGATCCTGCTGGCTAAAGGATTGCGCGTGCTCATCAAGCGCCCCGAAGATTATTATGGTGATAAAGCGGTTGACCGCGAAGACTATCCGGAAGCCGAACTGGATAAGGTGAATTACGATGATTGACCAGATTCCGACCGCTTTTCTCTTCTTCGCTGCGGCTCTTGTTCTATTTGCTCTGCCAAATGGAAAAATTCGCGCTGCTTTTCTATTGTTGGTGCCGGTGCTGGCGGCCTACCAGATTTGGATGCTAGAAGCTGGCGTGCATAGTCAGGTGGGCTTTTTTGGTTTTACGCTTGACCTTATGCGCGTGGACAAGCTCTCACGCGTGTTTGCGCTGATCTTCGCAATCGCAGCTTTTTTAAGCAATCTATATGCATGGCATGTGCGAGATACCGTGCAGCAAGTTGCAGCCCTGCTCTATGCAGGCTCAGCCATTGGGGCCGTATTTGCCGGGGACCTGATAACCCTGTTTTTTTACTGGGAAGGCACGGCCATTGCTTCGGTTTTCCTGATCTGGGCGCGCCGAACAGAAGGGGCCTATAACACCGGTATGCGCTATTTGGTCATCCAGATCGGCTCGGGGGTTGTCCTGCTCGCCGGAGCCGCGTTGGTTTACCGTGAAACCGGAACCATTGCTTTTGAAGCCATGACGCTTGGCTCGGTCGGCACATGGCTTATATTCCTCTCTTTTGGGGTAAAAGCCGCTTTCCCGCTGCTGCACAACTGGTTGCAGGACAGCTACCCCGCAGCCACTGTCACTGGCACGGTTATCCTCTCGGCCTTTACGACCAAACTGGCGATCTATGCGCTGGCGCGTGGCTTTGCGGGCACCGAAATCCTGATCTATATCGGCGCGATCATGACCCTGTTTCCGATCTTTTTTGCCGAGATCGAAAACGACCTGCGCCGCGTGTTGGCCTATAGCCTGAACAACCAGCTTGGCTTTATGGTAGTCGGCATCGGCATTGGCACAGAGATGGCGCTGAACGGCACCGCCGCCCATGCCTTTGCTCATATCCTGTATAAATCGCTGCTGTTCATGAGCGTGGGGGCAGTGCTTTATCGCACCGGCACATCCAAAGCCTCCGAGCTTGGCGGGCTTTACCGCACAATGCCGCTTACCGCTATTTTGTGCTTGGTCGGTGCAGCGTCCATTTCGGCCTTTCCGCTATTTTCGGGCTTTGTGACCAAATCCCTTATAATCGACCAAACCGCAGGTGCGCATTACCAGATTATCTGGGCCATTTTGGTTTTTGCTTCGGCGGGCGTTCTCTCCCATTCCGGCATTAAAATCCCGTTTTTTACCTTTTTTGCGCATGATAGCGGTATGCGCCCGAAAGAAGCCCCAATCCATATGCTTTTGGCGATGGGGATCATTGCCTTTTTGTGCATCGGGATCGGTGTTTATCCTGACCCGCTCTACGCTCTTTTGCCCTACGAGGTTGAATTTCATCCTTATACGGCTGGCCACGTTATAACCCAACTTCAGCTACTTGCATTTGCATTACTGGCCTTTGGGGTTTTGATGCGCACCGGCATCCACCCGCCGGAAATTCGCGCGATCAATCTGGATGTTGACTGGAGCTACCGGCGACTGTTTCCAGCCCTGCTGAGCCGTATCAGTGCCGTGGTCCTATTTGTTTGGCAAAGTGTGACCCGCTTCGGGCACCGCCACAAAAACAACATAATCGACAGGCTTTATCATTCCCACGGGCCGGAAGGACGAATGGCACAAGTTTGGCCAACCGGCTCCATGGTGCTTTGGATTGCGATATTGCTAGGGGTAACTCTCATTGTGAACTTCATGAGCTAAGCCGCCACATTCGCTTAATACGGCTTAGGTTTGCGCAGTACATGTTGATTAACAAAACAATTTCTATGAATCACTTTGTGATATGTTAAGATTGTGGGACTAGGGTTTGCGTGGCCTCATTGCGTTGGATAAATAGACAGAAATGTTAGAATTCAGGAATGTCAGCAAGTCCTTCTGGACGGGAACGCAGCGCAAAGTCATTCTGGACCGCGCGACCTTCAGGGTTGACCTCGGACAATCGCTCGGCATATTGGCGCCAAACGGCACCGGAAAAACCACGTTAATCAACATGATGGCCGGGCTGGAAAAACCCGATGAAGGCAAAATAACCCGCTCATCGAGGATATCCTTTCCCTTGGGTTTTATGGGCGGTGTGAACGCCACCCACAGCGCCGCCGAAAATGCGCGCTACATTGCGCGGCTTTACGGGTTGGATGCAGATTACATCGAAGCTTTTTGCAGATATCTAGTGGACATCGACGAATATTTTGATCGCCCCATGAACACTTATTCCTCGGGCATGTCCGCGCGGGTTTCATTCGCGTTGCTCTTAGCCCTTGAATTTGATATATATTTGATCGACGAAGGTATGCCGAGCAGTACAGATGCCGAATTCAACCGAAAAGCAGGGAATGTCCTGCACGAAAGGCTGACAAAATCGACCGTGATTATCGTTTCACACTCTCCCAAAATTCTGGAACGATACTGCACCAGAGGCGCGGTGCTTCAAGATGGGCAATTCCATATGTTTGATACTCTAGAAGATGCAAAGCGGCTTTACGAATATGACCAGTAAACCAAATCAGGCGGAAGCCCTTCAAATGCCACAAAAAGCGGCACCGCCCGAACCCGGGACGCCCGCCTATTTCCGCATGGCGCGGCGGAAAGCCGTGCGTATGGGGTTGAGCCCCTCCAGCGGTCAGGAAGCCGCAAAAATGCTTGAAGAGCGCGGTTTTGATGTCACCCGAGACCGAGTAACAATGCTCGACACCACTTCTGCATCCCCAAACCCGCCACCCGGTGGAAAAGGGGCTAAGAGCGGTGCGAAAGCGCCAAATGCATCACCCGATGTAATTTCGGATGAAGAACGACGTGCCGATATTCTAAAGATTCAGAAATCCATGGCCCGTCGCCGACAAGCCCGATTCTTCCTGATTTCACTGCGCCTATTTTTCTTTGTTGTTTTGCCGACCTATCTTGCAGGTAATTATTTTTATAATGTCGCGACACCTATGTATCAGGTTGATAGCCAAATGGTTATTCAAAAACCGGATGGCGGCGGCGCGGGAGCGATCGGGGGACTCCTTGGCGGGTCCGGGCTTACCAATCTCGAAGATTCCGTGATCGTTCAGGGCTTTCTGGGCTCGCGCGAAGCCATGCTCCGGCTCAATAGTGAAAATGGTTTCATTGCGCACTTCCAGCAGGATTTCATAGATGAAATTCAGCGGTTGCCGGCAGATTCCAGCATGGAAGATGCTTTTAGTAAATACGAAAAATATGTCAAAATCGGCTACGACCCGACCGAAGGCGTCATTCGGATGTCGGTTATTGCGATCACCCCCGAGAAAGCGACCGAGTTTTCGCGGGCGCTTATTCAATTTGCCGAGGAACGGGTGGACCAGTTGGCGGCCCCCTTGCGCAATGATCAACTCACCGGTGCAACCGAAAACTATAACGAAGCTGAACAAGCTGTTCTGGACGCTGCCAATGTCGTATTGGAATTACAGCAAACCCGCGGGATTTTCAGTGCTGACGCCGAAATTACCGGCCAGATGGGAATTCTCAATGGCCTTGAAGCATCGCTGGAGCAAAAGCGCCTCGATCTGGCCGAGATCAACAGCAACGCGCAACCCAACCGCGCGCAGGTCAATGCCATCGAGCAAGACATAAAAGGCCTAACCGAGCGAATTGCGGAACGGCGCGCCAGCATGATCAGCAGCGGAACGGAAAATGCATCACTCGCGCGGGTAAGCGGTGAGCTACGAATTGCGCAATCGAACCTCGAAATGCGCCAGATGCTTCTTCAGCAATCGCTCTCGTCATTGGAAGCCGCGCGGATGGAAGTAAACCGGCAAACGCGGTATCTCAGCCTTGCTGTAGCCCCTATTCCACCTGATGTGCCGACCCACCCGAAAGCGCTGGAAAACACTCTTTTGGCATTGGCGCTCTTTTTCGGGCTGTACATTTTCATTTCGCTAACGGTAACGATCTTGCGCGAGCAGATCGGCTCCTAGCGCGGATGTGTCAAACCACTTGGCCTGCCGCATGCCCGGAAGCCCACGCCCACTGGAAATTGTATCCGCCAAGCCAGCCGGTTACATCGACAACTTCGCCAATGAAAAATAGCCCGGGCATCGCGCGCACCTGCATGGTTTTGGCGTCCAGTTCACTGGTGTCTACCCCGCCAAGCGTGACCTCCGCCGTGCGATACCCCTCTGTGCCTGTCGGGACCACCTTGAAGTCGGTTAAGAGCGTTCGCAGCGAAGATACATCGCGTTTGGAGAGGTCCGAAATGGTACCTCCAAATCCAAACTTTGCTGCCAGATAGCGCGCCAGCTTTTTAGGAAAGAGCCGCG
>DFBP01000064.1:21911-22928 GCA_002366685.1 Rhodobacterales bacterium UBA3077
ATGGTCAGCGTTTGTCCGGGCCGCCAAAATGAGCTAATTTGCAGTATTGCGGGGCCAGAAAGCCCTCGATGTGTAAAGAGCATTTCATCTTCAAAGCTACCGGCACCACAGCTAATTTTCACCGGCGTCGATACGCCCGCCATTTCGCGAAAAGCGGCCAGATCCTGCGCTCCAAAGGTGAGCGGCACAAGCGCCGGAACCGGTGAAATAACATTAAGGCCAAACTGTTCGGCCAAAGCATAACCAAGACCGCTCGCCCCGATTTTCGGGATCGATTTTCCACCACTGGCGATCACGAGAGACTCTGCAATAACCCAACCTTGCGACGTTTTAATTTGATACCCTTTATCAAGGCGAACAACCTCTTGAACCTCCGTATTCTTCCGGATTTCAGCCCCCGCAGAAGCAAGCTCAGCCAACAACATATCGACGATTTCCCGCGCGCTATTGTCACAAAAAAGCTGACCCTTGGCCTTTTCATGCCATGCTACTTTATGGGCATCGACCATCGCTAGAAAATCATAGGGTGAATAGCGCCCCAATGCGGATTTCACAAAATGCGGATTCCCACTCAGAAAATGCTGCGCATTCGTTTCCAGATTGGTGAAATTGCAGCGCCCGCCGCCAGATATTCTGATTTTTTCACCAATCTTGCGCGCGTGATCCAGCAACAAAACCGACCTCCCCCGACGACCGGCGGCAATTGCGCACATCATTCCGGCTGCCCCTGCTCCAATAATAACAACATCTCGTTTTTCCACGGCTTAACCTTTCTAAAACCGGCGTAAGCAATGTGGCGTATTGACAACAAAATGGACAGCCCGATTTCCCAAAAAACCGCTTGCAGAGCCTATCCGGCCCCACTAAAAGATCGATTAGTTGGGGTGTAGCCAAGTGGTAAGGCAATGCTTTTTGGTAGCATGTATCGTAGGTTCGAATCCTACCGCCCCCGCCAACACTTTCCAGATCATTGTAGACTTCTGTTCCTTGGTGTTGGTGGCCGCTTAATGCCCCAGG
>DFBP01000143.1 GCA_002366685.1 Rhodobacterales bacterium UBA3077
GCTCCATTTTTGCAACAAGGTGCAAAAAGGCTACCGGCTGACCTCTTCGATAGCGGAAACAATCATCGCCAGACATTCCGGTGTTGAAAACCGGTGATCCGCGTCTTTGACGAGCGTCAAACGGATATCGTCTCCGTCCGCGTGGTCCAGCAATCTCAGCGCCACCGAAACATCCACATCTTCATCGGCCGTGCCTTGTAACAGGCGCACCGTAAACGGCAGCGGTAAGGGCGCGCGTAAGACCAGCTGGTTGCGGCCGTCCTCAATCAGCTTGCGGGTGATGATATAGGGACCGTCGTCATATTCTGACGGCAACTCCACCCGCCCGTCCTGTAGCAACCTGGTGCGTTGCTCTTCGTCAAACGCTTCCCACATCGAATCTTCGGTGAAATCCGGCGCGGCAGCGACTCCGACTAACGCGTGCACCTTCGCGGGCATCAAACGCGCCAGCAATAGGGAAATCCAGCCTCCCATCGAGGAACCGACAAGGATCTGCGGGCCATCGGTCAGCGCGCTCACAATCTCCTGCGCATCCGCCGCCCAGTCCCCAATACAACCCTCTACAAAATCTTCACTGCTTTGCCCGTGGCCCGAATAGTCAAACCGCAAAAAAGCCCGGCCCTCGGCCTTGGCCCACGCTTCCAAAAACAGAGCCTTACTGCCCTCCATGTCAGACTTGAATCCACCCAAAAAAACCACAGCCGGCCCTTTGCCCTGTGCCTGATGATAAGCAATCCGCCGCCCCGTGGAGGTTTCATAAAACTTGCAATTTTCCATATTTTGCCTATCCTGATCGAGGTGAAATTACACCGGCTTCCGTCACATTATTACGATGGACCTCCAACTTAATAAATCGGTTTATTGAACAATGCTCAGACGACTCGTTTTTATTTTCGGCCTTCTTCCGGGACTGACCCACGCTGTGGAGCGCGCGCTCATCATCGGAAATGACGATTACGACGCGCTGCCCAGCCTTGCCAAAGCCCAGGAAGATGCCACCGGCTATTCGGCCCTTTTTGCCGAAAAAGGCTTTGAAGTCACCACCATAATGAATGTTCCGATGGCCCAGATGCGCCGCGAACTTGCGATGTTTTATGAAACCGTGCAGCCCGGAGATACAGTCGCCTTTATTTATTCAGGCCATGGCTGGTCGGATGGTTCCCAAAATTACCTTGTGCCAACCGATGCCCAGATCACCAACAGCTCCGCTGTCGCCGTTGAAATGAGCATCCCGCTCAAAAACGGGGTGAACGGCATTCTGGATAATATCTCTGCCCGCGATTCGCGCCTCACAATTGCTGTCGTGGATGCCTGCCGCAACAACCCGTTTGGCGGGAACCTGACCCGATCAACCGGTGTGACCCGTGGCCTTGCCCCGATTGAACCCGCAGAGGGCACTTTTTTGGTATATTCTGCCGGCGCCGGCCAAGCCGCGCTTGACCGGTTAGGGGAAGCAGACACTCAGGAATTCTCGGTGTTCACCCGCTTTTTCCTGCGCAATCTGGATTCGACCGGTGATCTGCGCCAAGCCACCATCCAGACCCGCAATCAGGTCCAGCAAGCCGCTGCCATTATCGGCACCGACCAGCGCCCGGCCTATTATGACGAGCTCTCCGGCACCTCCTGCCTGTTTGGCGAATGCGGAAGCGTCAGCACCGATGATGGCCAGATCAAAGGTGTGATCGAAGAATGGGCTTTTGTGCAAAATTCCCGCAGCCGCGTGGTGCTAAACGCTTTCATCGAAAAATGGTCAGACGAGCCCCTTTATGTGGCCCTCGCAGAGGAAATATTAGCCGGCCTCCCCGTTGTGCAGGCCAGCAACGCCCAAAACGCTGTTGTGGTTCCCGAACGCACGGTGGCAGAGGGGGAAACACCCCCCCACCCCGCAACAAATGCGCTTGACGAGCAGTCGGCCAAAGCGCTCGCCTTTGTTTTGCTCAATATGCAGTATTGGTCGAAACCCGCCCCGAATGTTGCCAGCGGCGTTGCAGCATTTTACGCCAAGAACGAAATAACCTTCTACGAGCAGGATTGGACGCCAGGGCAGGTTGTAGCCGACAAACAGGAATTCATCCAGCGTTGGCCGGTGCGCGCCTACGAGCTGGATGAGGAAACCGTCGAGGTTTTCTGCGAAGACAACTTTTGTGATGTGATCGCCGATGTGGTGTTTTTCACCCATAGCCCAGGCCGTGGAGCCACCGCCCAAGGGCTGGCCCTGTTTTCCTATGTTGTCGATATGGAAGATAGGCCGGTTATTATTTACGAAAACAGCGAAGTGTTGGAGCGCTACTAGCGGCAGATTTCCGCTCGCTGACAAGTGAGTGACAATGCGTGTCAGTTCCCTGTGAAGCAAATCTCTGTAATAGTTGCCTCACCATGGCGGCGCATACTCTTGAAACCTGTCGAATTCGGTTTCAAAGCTTCCGCGCGATCTTGACAATCGCGCGGAATCCCCCCATTTAGGCACTTCCAGTAACCGGGCGTTTCGTAGGCGCCGAACTTCAAAGGAGTTTGCCAAAAATGGCCGCAATTTCCCTGACCCTACCTGATGGCGCTGTGCGCGAATATGAAGCCGGTATTACCGGTGGAGAAGTCGCCGCTGACATCTCCAAATCGCTCGGCAAGGCCGCCTTGGCCTGCGCGATTAACGGCAAGTTCTCTGATCTTTCGATCCCGATCAACGCCGATTCAGAATTCCAGATTTACACCAGCAAAGACGAAGCCCAAGCGCTCGAATTGTTCCGCCACGATGCCGCCCATATCATGGCCCGCGCCGTGCAGGAGCTGTGGCCTGATGTTAAAGTCACCATCGGGCCGGTTATCAAAAACGGCTGGTATTATGACTTTGACCGCGAAGAACCTTTCCATGAAGATGACCTCAAAGCCATCGAGAAAAAGATGCGCGAGATCATCAACAAGCGCGAGCCGGTGACCACCGAGGTCTGGGACCGCGACCGCGCCATTGCCTTCTATGAAGCCAATGACGAGCCCTATAAGGTCGAGCTGATCGAATCCATTCCGGGCGATGAAGACCTGCGCATGTATTGGCACGGCCACTGGCAAGACCTCTGCCGCGGCCCGCACCTCGCCCATACCGGCCAAGTGCCGGGGGACAGCTTCAAGCTGATGTCGGTTGCCGGGGCTTACTGGCGCGGGGATTCAGACAACAAAATGCTCCAGCGCATTTATGGTGTTGGCTTCCGCAACAAAGCCGACCTCAAAGCCCATCTCCACATGCTGGAAGAAGCTGAAAAGCGCGACCATCGCCGCCTTGGCAAAGAGATGGACCTGTTCCACCTGCAAGAAGAAGCCCCCGGCATGGTGTTCTGGCACCCCAATGGCTGGACATTGTATCGCATCGTTCAAGACTATATGCGCCGCCGCCAGATCGACGATGGCTATCAGGAAATCAACACCCCGATGGTGGTGGATCGCAAGCTCTGGGAGGCCTCGGGCCACTGGGACAAATACCGCGAAAACATGTTCACCACCGAGATCGATGACGAGCACGCCAACGACAAGCGCACCAATGCGCTCAAGCCAATGAACTGCCCGTGCCACGTGCAGGTCTATAACCAAGGGCTGAAATCCTATCGCGATCTGCCCCTGCGCCTCGCCGAGTTCGGCTCTTGCCACCGCTATGAGAGCTCGGGCTCTATGCATGGCTTAATGCGGGTGCGTGGGTTTACCCAAGATGATGCGCATATCTTCTGCACCGAAGACCAGATCGCCTCTGAAACCAAAAAGTTCATCGAGCTGCTGACCCGCGTTTATGCGGACCTCGGCTTTGCGGATTTCGAGATCAAGTTCTCGACCCGCCCGGACGTTCGTGCGGGCTCGGATGAAGTCTGGGACAAAGCCGAAGCCGCACTGGAAGGCGCGATCAAGGCGCTCGGCCACCCTTACGAGGTTGACCCCGGTGAAGGCGCCTTTTACGGGCCAAAGCTTGATTTCAAGCTCACCGATGCCATTGGCCGCGAATGGCAACTCGGCACTCTGCAAGCTGACTTTGTGCTGCCGGACCGACTGGATGCCGAATATGTCGGTGAAGATGGCAACAAGCACAC
>DFBP01000284.1:0-2314 GCA_002366685.1 Rhodobacterales bacterium UBA3077
AGCGTGGTAGCGGCGGGTGGCAACACCAACGATTTTCGCATCGGAATAGCTTACGTTTGGCAACTCGGGCTGGATGGCCGCGCAAAACGCGAGATAGGCTTTGCGGGTGTTCTCCAGGCTCGGGTCAGCGGGCAAAAAACTGGCATTGAAAGCCAGATATTCGTGAATTTCGGCATCAAGCAACTGACTGTAATCGGGGTCTGGCATCGGAGTTCCTCGGATTTTCCGCCAATATGGCGAAACCTTCCTGCATTTGGAAGTTTTTTCGGTAGTGGGCTTGACCTTCCAGACACTGGAAGCCTTATCTGGAGGCAAGGCGAATGAAAACGGAGCGGAACCATGGACGATTTTGGCAGTAAAGGTGTGGCGGAATTTCCGGTGATAGGAATGAGCTGTGGTGGCTGTGCCAAGAAAGTTAAGCGACACCTTGAAGAACTGGACGGCGTGAGGAATGCTGAGGTGAGCCATGAGGAACGCCGTGCTGTTGTGGAATTTGACTCGTCGAAAACCAATATCGACGCTCTGAAAGAAGTTGTGCTGGCGCTGGACTATACCGTTGAAGAAGAGGCAATTGCGGCACCGGCGATCCGTAAACCGGATGTAGAAAAGATCAAGATAACCGGCATGACCTGCGGGAGCTGCGCGGGCAGGGTCGAGACAGCGCTGAATGAGGCCGAGGGGGTAGCTCAGGCCAATGTGAACCTCGCGCTCGAAAATGCGACCATTCACTATGATCCTTNNGAGGCTAACGCAAAGCCTTAACCAAACCACACTGAATATTAGCGGGATGACGTGTTCGAGCTGCTCGGGGCGGGTTGAAACGGCGCTGAAGACCGCGCCCGGGGTTGCCGAAGCCAGCGTGAACCTGGCCTTGGAAACGGCAACCGTGCGCTTTGATCCAACGGTTACCACGGCTGTGGCTTTGGCAAAGGTTGTGGAATCCGCAGGCTATGGTGCAAAGGTTAAAGATGATCGTGGCGAAGATAACGCGGCAAAGGCGAGGCTCAAGCGTGAGCAAATCACGCTCATCATTTCGGCCCTGCTTACGGCGCCACTTCTGCTGCAAATGGTTTCAATGGTGCTGGGGCTTGGTTTTCACTTCAATCCATGGATAGAAGTTGCGCTGGCGACTCCTGTGCAGTTTGTGATTGGCTCGCGCTATTATGTGGGGGCGTGGCATGCCCTGAAAGCGCGGGCTGGCAATATGGATATGCTGGTGGCCATCGGCACATCGGCGGCCTATTTCTACAGCCTTTGGCAAGTGCTGACCTTGGGTCATGCCGCGATGGGCCAACTTTATTTCGAGGCCTCAACTGTGGTTATCACGCTGGTGCTCCTCGGGAAATATATGGAAAGCCGCGCCAAGCGGTCAGCGAGCTCCTCATTGCGTAAGCTATTGGAACTGCGGCCCACAAGCGCCATCATCCTTTCTGAATCTGGCGAGGTTACGCTTCCGGTCGAGCAAGTTAAGGTCGGGGATATTGCATTGTTACGCCCGGGCGCACGGGTGCCGGTGGATGGGTTCATTGTAGAAGGCAAAAGCGAACTGGATGAAAGCCTGATTACCGGAGAATCTATGCCGGTGTTACGCGTGCCGGGGGACGAAGTGATTGCCGGTGCAATCAACGGCGGCGGGGTGTTGCATGTGCAAACCTCGCGCGTCGGAGAAGACACAACTCTGGCCAAAGTTGCGCATATGGTAGAGGCCGCGCAGGTTGGCAAAGCCCCAATCCAGAAGCTGGTAGACCGGATATCAGCGGTTTTTGTACCCACGATAATAGGGCTGGCCTTCGTAACCTTCGGGGCATGGCTCGCGTTTGGCGCTTCAGGAGAAACGGCGCTGGTGGCGGCCATTTCAGTGCTCGTGATTGCCTGCCCCTGTGCGCTTGGGCTGGCCACACCAACCGCATTGGTCGCAGGGACCGGCGCCGGGGCCAAAGCAGGAATTTTAATCCGCGATATCGCAACACTGGAACGCGCCAAAGAGATCGACACCGTTGTTTTCGACAAAACCGGTACGTTGACCGAAGGTAAACCAGTGGTGGCCGAAATCCGCAGTTTCGAGGGAGAGGAAACCTTCTTGCTGGCTATGGCCGCTGCGGTGCAGGCGGGGAGCGAGCATCCGCTCGGTAAGGCTGTGGTTGCCGAGGCCAAAGCGCGCGGTATCAAACCTTTGCTGGCTCGCAATGCCGTGGCTACGGCCGGTGAGGGCATTGAAGCCGCTGTGGATGGCACGATCGTTCGAATGGGTCGGGGACGGTTCGCGGCAAACCAAGTGGACACAGATCAGGAAGCGATAGCGTCGGCAATGCGC
>DFBP01000284.1:2467-3766 GCA_002366685.1 Rhodobacterales bacterium UBA3077
GCCGAGACCGCAGCCAAAGTGGCAGAGGCGCTTGGTATTAACAGCGTGATCTCTGATATGCGTCCCGAAGATAAAGCCCGTGAAGTAGCCGCGCTGGAGGCCGCCGGAAAGCGGGTTGCCATGGTCGGCGACGGTGTCAACGATGCACCCGCTCTGGCGGAAGCCACTCTTGGAATCGCCATGGGGGGCGGGGCCGATGTGGCGATTGAAACCGCCGGGTTTGTGCTCATGCGCAATGATCCGCGATTGGTGGCGGCTGCGCTCGATGTTTCGCGAAAAACCGCGCAAAAGATCCGGCAGAACCTTTTCTGGGCCTTTGCTTATAACGTGGTCGGCATTCCGATTGCGGCGCTGGGCTATCTAAATCCGGCAGTCGCGGGCGCGGCAATGGCCTTTTCCTCGGTTTTTGTTGTGAGCAACTCACTCCTGCTGAAGCGCTGGAAACCGGAGGTAGGCCAATGAATATAGGAGATGCGGCCGCGCGTAGCGGTTTGCCGGCTAAAACCATTCGGTATTACGAGGATATCGGCTTGGTAAGCCCGGCGCGAAGCAACAACGGCTATCGGGATTTTTCCGACACCGACCTGCACAATCTGGCTTTTGTACAGCGGGCAAGGAGCCTCGGATTTTCGATAGAAGAATGTCGGGCGCTCCTCTCACTTTACGATGACCGCGAGCGGGCGAGTGCGGATGTGAAGGCGCTGGCAAAGGCGCATCTGGACCAGATTGAAGGGAAAATATCCGGCCTCCAAGCCATGCAGAAAACATTGTCGGAGCTGGTGCACAAGTGCCACGGCGATGACCGGCCGGATTGTCCAATTTTGGACGGTTTGGCGGGAGAACACCGCAAAGAAGTGTGTAAATGAAGAAACTATTTGCTTGGGTGGCGGTAATCGCCGCCGGAGCTGGAACCTATTACTGGCTGTCGCAAAAACCTACCGACGCTGCGAATGCCAGCGAGATCACGATGCCCGCTCTCTCCGTGCTGGCCGCCGAGGGCAAGCCCGTGTTTGACGGCACTTGCGCCGCTTGCCACGGGGTTAACCTGTTGGGAACGAACGAAGGCCCGCCGCTGCTGCATGCGTTTTACAAACCGGGCCATCACGGGGACGGTGCTTTTGTAAATGCCATACAAAATGGCTCAGTTCGGCATCACTGGCCCTTTGGTGACATGCCGCCACAACCCCATATCACCGGGGATCAAATTGTTCGGATCATCACCTATGTGCGAGAAGTTCAACGAGCCAACGGCTTTGAGTAGTCGTTACGTCAAAATCCAGAGACAACGGCTCCGGCCGA
>DFBP01000175.1:0-2257 GCA_002366685.1 Rhodobacterales bacterium UBA3077
CCGAGCCGGTCCATCGCCTCGCGGAAAAGCTTGCGGTCTTCGGCCATTTCAATGGCTTTACGGTCGGCGCCAATGAGCTGCACGCCAAATTTCTCCAACACGCCCATGTCATCCAAGGATAGCGCCGTGTTCAGCCCGGTTTGCCCGCCCATTGTGGGCAGCAGCGCATCGGGGCGCTCTTTTTCAATGATTTTGGCTACAGTCTCGGGAGTGATCGGCTCGATATAGGTCGCGTCAGCCATGTCCGGGTCGGTCATAATCGTCGCCGGGTTCGAGTTGACCAGAATGACCCGATAGCCTTCTTCCTTAAGCGCTTTACAGGCCTGCGTGCCCGAGTAATCAAACTCGCAAGCCTGACCAATAATGATAGGGCCTGCGCCGATGATCATGATCGAGGAAATGTCGGTTCTTTTTGGCATGCTGGCCCCGTGCATTTGGCCGCGCGGGCCGAAAGCCTCGCGCAGGTGTGGATTCGCCGTTACTTGCAAATTGTGGTGGTTATAATCGAACCGACGTGGGGCGCAACCCTGTGCTACACGAATTCCTTGTGTAGATTGACGCATTGTGGTGATACTCGGCCTGATTGGAGCATTTATGGAACATTCACAAATAAGATGGGGCGTACTCGGCACCGCCAAGATCGCCCGAGAATGGCTCTGCCCCGCGCTGGCTTTGAGCAAAAAGGGCCGGTTTGACGCGATAGCCAGCCGGTCATTGGAGAGCGCAAAAGCTTTTGCCGCACATTTTCCGGGCATCAAAGCCTATGGGGACTATCAAGCCTTACTGGATGACCCGGATATTGACGCTATTTATATCCCGCTCCCCAATAATGACCACGTAAGCTGGACCCTCAAATGCCTTGAAGCCGACAAACATGTGCTTTGCGAAAAGCCCATCGCGATGAAGGCTGATGAGATCGACCAGCTCATCAAAATGCGTGATAAAACCGGCCTTTTGGCTGCCGAAGCATTTATGGTCACCCATCACCCGCAATGGCAGCGCGTGCGTGCGTGGATAAGTGAGGATAAGATCGGAAAGCTTAAGCACGTTGAAGGCTCGTTTACCTATTTTAATGACGACATGGGCAATATCCGCAATCATGCGGAGTATGGCGGCGGCGCGTTGCCGGATATCGGCGTTTACCCAAGTGTAACCACCCGTTTTGTGACCGGCTTGGAACCCGTAAGTGCGGCTTCCAAAATTGAGTGGGAAAATGGCGTAGACACAACCGCCCGCGTTATGGCCGAGTTTCCGGGGTTTTCACTTGATTTCTATGTATCGATGCGTATGGCTCTACGCCAGAAAATGGTTTTTCATGGTGAAAAAGGTGTGCTGACAGTGCACACCCCGTTTAACCCCAAGGGCTATGGCCCTGCGGTTATCGAAATCAGATATACTAACGGAAGCCGGGAGTCCGAATCCTTCGAAACCGCTGATCAATACGTGAACCAGTTCGACGCCTTTCATGAAACCGTGCTGAACGGGGCTGATTTCCCCTGCCCGCTAGAGTTTTCCCTTGGAAACCAGAGGATGATTGATTTGATTTACGAAGGCGAAATGTAGGCAATAGAAAAAGGCGCGTGAAAAAACACGCGCCTTTCTTTGATTTGAGCGATTTAGGTTTGCCCTTTTCTACTTAGCCAAACATGTCAGCGGTAATACCAGCATACCAGCCTACGGATTCTTCGTAGGTTGCCGCGCGTGTTGCATCATCTTCACCAACTTGAGAAACAAAACCGGAGGTTTTGGCAATTTTCTCATCTGTGGCTTCATAAGATGCGCCAACTTTCACGCCGTCATTGCTGTCCAGCAATGACCAGCAGGTGTTGCTGAAGCGCGCCGGGAAGACCGCGCTACCCGTGAGTTCACCGCGCACAGCCATGGCGCAAACTTTGGCTTGGCTATTAGCCGAGAAGCCGGATTTAGGCATATCACCCTGCTGCGAGCTGTCGCCGAGCACGTGGATGCTGTCATCAGCGCGTGTTGCCATCGTGTGTGGGTTCACAGGCGCCCAACCAGCTTCGTTTGTTACACCGGCGATATCGGCAATGCGGCCAGCTTTCATGGCCGGGATCACGTTACACACGTCAACCTTGACCACTTCACCGTCAGCTACCACTTCCATGGAACCCGGGCGAACTTCGTCAACTGCGCCACCGAAATCAGGGCTGACCCATTCGACCATACCTGCGTAATGGCGTGCCCAACCGTCCTCGAACAGGCCCTGCTTGGAGAAGCCCGGCTTCGGATCAAAGAT
>DFBP01000175.1:2392-7503 GCA_002366685.1 Rhodobacterales bacterium UBA3077
GAACCGGCCTTATAGGCGTGCGGCATCGCGTTTTGGGCGCTTGTGTCCCAGCCTTGAACGGCACCGTCACGGAAATCAATGCCCGGGGAAAGGATCAGCTTGTCGTAGGGCACCGAGCCACCGCCAGCCAAAGCAACGGTTTTTGCGTCCCGATCAACACCGATGGCCCAGTCATGCACAACATTGATCCCTTGAGAAGCCAGCGCACCATAGGAGTGGCCGAGCGAAGCCATATCGCGGAAACCACCGAGATAGAGGTTCGAGAAGAAGCAAGTGTAATATGTGCGTGTCGGCTCAATGAGCGTTACGTCAATAGCACCACCGCTGTCTTTAGCGATGTAGCGCGCGGCGGTTGCACCACCGGCGCCGCCGCCCACAACCACAACCCGTGGTTTGCCGTGGCCGGCTGCGAAAACGGTTGGTGCGCTCAAAGTGGCGGCTGCCGCTACCCCCGCGCCCATAAATCCGCGTCTGTCTAGTTTCATAATGTTTCTCCCTTGGTTTATTGCTGAATGCTCTCGTAATAAGCTGCTAGTGCCGCAATTTCTTCGTTGGACAAAACGCTGGTGATTTGTTGCATCACCGAATTTTCGCGCGATTTGTTTTTGTAAGCATGCAGCACGGTCACAAATGCCGGTGCAGGCCAATTGATAATTGAGGGAATACCGTCGGTCTCGCCGCTTTCCTGATGGCAGGTTACGCAGGTCGAAGCCAGATACTGGCCATATGCCACATCCCCCTCGATTGCCAGAATTTCGGGTGCCACGTCCGGGTCGGAAGGCTCGATATGTGCGGTGCCAAGGCCGGTTTCCGGGGTCAACGTGCTCAGAAACACGATCAACTCATGGCGGTCTTCTTCTTTGCGAACGCCGCTAAAGCTCATTCTCGTTCCCGGTACAAAGTCAGACGGGCGTGTGAGAAATGCATCCATCATGTCCTCATCCCAGACAAGCCCGTCATCGGCCATGGCCGTGAGGGCACGCGAATAGCGGAACCCTTCGACACTGGCCGCCGCGCGGCCCATGATCTCGTTCAGGTGCGGCCCCACTTTATTGCGGGCTTCCGGCCCGACTTCGTGGCAGCTGGCACAGCGCCTGAATAGGCGTTCCCCCACGTCAGCATGACCGTCGGCAAAAGCAGTTTCGAGCCCGACAATGAATAGAAGGGGCAAGGCGGTGAATAGATTCAGGACATTTCTCAACATATCGCGAGTATACGTATTTTATTCTGCAAAACTACAAGTATTATTTGTACTTAATCATAAATGAGAGTTGCATTTAGTTGCAATCAAACCTTTAATTAATCAATATCAATTACTTAGCTTTACTTTATTTAAAAATAAATCAACGTAAAATAATTGTGATTTAATTCGGATTTTGTAACTAAATGTGCGAATCGGTCCAAGAATCTTCTGGGGGACACGCAGCTCTGCCTCCGCGTTCGCCAGAACGCAGGCCTCATATTTGCTTGCAGACTTAGTGATTTAATTAGTCGTCGAGGCCATCTTGGGCGGCAATTTCACGGAACATATCCAGATTTTGCTGGTGTGCGCCGGCCTCGGTAAAGGCAAGATCTGCTGAATTTAGCGCCACCACAGTCCCTTCCGGCTGGTTCACATATATATATTGCCCATAGATACCCCGTGCAAAATACTCGCCATCCGTTGCGTCTGAGGGGAGCCACCATTGAAAACCGTAACCGTGGGCAGTTGGCGTAGCGGGCGCGGTATTCGCGGTTGAGGCCGCCACCCAGTCAGCCGGAACAATTTGGGTGCCGTTCCACATTCCGTTTTGCAAAAACAACTGCCCCATGCGGGCGTAATCCCGCGTGCGGAGGTTCAACCCGCCCAAAACAAAAGCCACGCCTTTGCCATCGATCAACATGACCGGGTCAGCCTCCAGCCCGAGCGGTACCATAAGCTTCTCGACCATCAGGTCCGGAATGCTCCGGCCGGTCGCGCCGCGAATAACCATGCCCAGAACATGGGTATCAATAGATACATATTTCCAGGCTTCACCCGGCGCGCGATCGCGCTCGCTCAAGCTGGCGGCAAATTCGTCCATCGAACCGCCCAGCGCCAGCACTCGCCCCATTTTGTTGATATCGGAATTAAAATCGAGATAATCTTCGTTGAACCGCACACCCGAAGCCATATTGAGCACGTTGCGAATGCTGGTCCCGTCATAAGCGCCCCCGACCAAGGCCGGAGCATATTGCGTAACCTGATCGTCAATCGAAGCGATATCACCTTCGCTGACCACAATTCCCATCAATGCCGACAGGAAGCTCTTGGCCACCGACCATGATATCCGCAAATCGGTATCCGCTGTGCCAAGATAATAGCTCTCATGGGCAATTTGCCCGTCTTTCACAACCACTAGCCCGGTTACGGCGCGCTCTTCGACCCAAGCCTCGAAAGCCGGCATATCAAGCGGTGTGCCCGAAAGAAGGCTGACATCCGTTTCGGGAATGTTGAGCGTGGTGCTAAAAAACAGCCCGTCCATATGAGAAAAATTATGGACGATTTTTTCCTCATCAAACAAAGAATTTACTGCCAACAGGCGCGTGATGCCCTCGCGCTTCCAAATCGCCACACCGCCCAAAACCAGCGCCAGTAAAAGTAACCCGCGAAAGGCCCATTTCATTGTTTTCCGCATTTTAATCACCCTGTTCACCCAAGTGGTCCATCACATTTACCAGTTCTGCGGTAACCCCGGATTCAGACATTGCATGTCCGGCAAGATTTACCATCCGCAATTCGGATTCAGGCCACTCGCGGTGCACTGCATAAGCGGTGTGTGGCGGGCAAACCATGTCATACCGGCCCTGCACGATATATCCCTTTACCTTTTCAAGCCGGTCCATATTGGCAATGATCTGGTCATCTTGATCCAGCCAACCCTGATGGGTGAAATAGTGGTTTTCGATCCGCGAAAAGGCGCGTGCGTATTGCGCGCGCGCACCGCGTATTTTTCCGTCCGAGACAAGAGTCGCAAGCGTGTTTTCCCATCCGGTCCAGATCCGCGCAGCCTGATCGGCCAGCTTTTCATCCTCGCCAAATAGACGGGTATTGTAAGCCGCGATAAGGTCATGCTGCTCGTCAGTTGGAATAATGCCCTTAAACAGCGCCCAGGCTTCCGGCCAAAATTGCCCGGCTCCGCCCCCATAGAACCAGTCAAGCTCTACGCTCGTCAGCGTAAAAACGCCCCGCAGCACAAGGGCGCGCGCCCGCTCGGGGTGGGTTTGGCCATAAAGCAGCGAAAGCGTTGCCCCCCAGGAGCCGCCAAACACTATCCATTTATCAATACCAAGCCGCTTCCGAATCCGTTCGATATCGGCAACCAGATCCCAGGTTGTGTTATTTTCAACGCTTGCAAAGGGCGTTGAGCGACCGCACCCGCGTTGGTCAAACAAGATGGTATGAAAGAGCTCGGGGTTAAAATAGCGGCGCATTGAGGCGGAGCATCCACCCCCGGGACCCCCATGCAATACCACAACCGGAATCCCCTTTGGATTACCCGATTGCTCAACATAAAGCCGGTGCCCGTCGGTCATTTCCATACGCTGGGTCATAAACGGCTCGCGCGGCGGGTATAGTCTGGTTAGGCCGGAATGTGGGCTGGTATGTTCGGGCATTAAATGGCAAACTCTGGTTAAGGCTTTTTCATAGCATGGCAGGTTGAGAAGATGAGTGCAACGGAATCCAGAAATACCATTGACGAGGCCGAAGTCGCCAAGTTTGAAGCCATGGCCGCCGAGTGGTGGGACCCGACAGGGAAGTTCAAACCGCTGCACATGCTCAACCCGACCAGGCTGGAATACATCGTTGACCAGATCGCCGTCGAATTTTGCCGCGACCGAAAGAGCCTGAAGCCTTTTGAAGGCCTGCGCCTTCTCGATATCGGCTGCGGTGGCGGGTTGCTGAGCGAGCCAATGGCGCGGCTTGGGGCCGATGTGCTTGGCGCGGATGCCGCAGCCGGTAACATTCCGGTCGCGCAAATTCACGCTGAGCAATCCGGACTTGAGATTGATTACCGCAACACAATGGCTGAAGCGCTGGTTGACGACGGCGAGCAGTTCGACGTGATCCTCAATATGGAAGTGATTGAGCACGTGGCAGACCCGCAGGCCATGCTAGATGCCTGTTTTGCCCTTCTCAAACCCGGTGGGCTGATGATTTGCTCCACCATCAACCGCAACGCTAAAAGCTATATGGTTGCGATCATCGGGGCTGAGCGGGTTATGCGCTGGCTGCCGGTTGGTACCCACGAATGGGACAAGTTCATTACCCCCGACGAACTGTTCGAACTTATCAGCAAGGCCGGGCTAGAGCCGGTGGACCGCAAAGGTTTCACGTTTAATCCGCTCGGGTGGAACTGGTCAATTTCTGACCGCGATCTTTCAGTCAACTATGTGACGGCGAGCGTAAAGCCCGCCTAAGGCCCTTCACCCGCTGCGAGAGCCAGCCCCTCAACCACCGCCGTAAAGGCCGAGGTTTGATGAGGGGCGGCGGTGGGGAATAGCTGGCGCAAACGGCCTGAAACCGACCCCATCAGGCTAGACCCGCCAACAAATATCAGACTATCCACTTGATCGGGCTTTATCTTGGCTTCCAACATCAGCTCTTCGGCGCAATGCTGAATTTTTCCGGTTAGGCTGTCCAGCGATCGGTGCATACCCGCCTCAGTCAAATCAGCAGATAGTCCGCGCTCAACCACGCCTAGGTCAATTTCTGTTTTTGCCCCCGCCCCGTTGGCCTCAATTTTACCGCGCTCAACCGCAAAGGCCACATCATGGCCCAGCTCATTTTCCAAAACCCCAACAAGGCGGGAAAAAAGGTGAGGATCGGTTGCATATTTCTCCAGCTCTCTGGCCTCGCGGCGGCTTTCGGCAGTATAAAGAAACGGAATTTTCTCCCAAGTCGCCAACGCCTGAAACATCCCGTTTGGTGCCAGCACCGTGCCTTGGCCAAACTCTTTGTTCAGCAGGCTGCCCCTGCCAAAAAGCGGCATCACATGATCCACGCTCAACACGCGGTCAAAATCAGTGCCGCCAATGCGCACCCCATGGCTGGCGATAATTTCCGGCACGGCCTCGCTGCCTTGTCGAAA
>DFBP01000175.1:7560-7715 GCA_002366685.1 Rhodobacterales bacterium UBA3077
GCCTCCGGCTCATACATAAAACGCACATCCTTGAACCCGGCTTTCAGGTAACAGCTCCGCAAATCAGCCTCGGCTTGCGCGTCTCGCTCGGGGGCGTGGCTGTGAAAGTGAACAGGGCGGCCCGATAGGGCGGATTCAAACCTGAGCCCGCTCGC
>DFBP01000210.1 GCA_002366685.1 Rhodobacterales bacterium UBA3077
GGCATTTTTATTATCAGTCACGCTTTTTGGCGTTTCGTATTTCGACGATTTTGTCGCTTTGGCCGGGCCAGAAAATAGAGATTCTGCCCGGCATGGAACGATAGTTTTGATAGGCGTGGCGTTAAATGCCGCATATCTAATTATTGTGTGCAAATTGCCGTCACTAACCCAAAGAATTCCTGTTGGCGCTCTTAAATTAAAATTCAGTCGCCGTGTAAAAGCGCCCATAGATAAATTGATACCCCTTATCCTGTTTAAAGAGAATACTGAAACCGAGTTTCATCTAACCTCCGAGGCAAATGCAAATGGTGTATTTTCTGTGAGTCACCGTTGTATTGCACCAAATCACACAACTTTTGTGCCAGAAGAGCAGGAAGACATATTTTATGCAAAAGTGGTCGAGAGGCGAGGAAACACTCAAATTACGGATACCTTCCTAAGCAATGCTGAAAATACGGAGGGAACTGTGAGCCGCGGGGTGACCTCTATTGAAGAAATAGATGGTTTCATTGAATACAACAACGAAGAGATTTCAAATCATTTTAATCTACACGCGTTGATAGGATTTTGGATTACTGATTATCCAACAGACTGGCTCTACAGATTCGTCGATGCGGCGAACGGAGAAAAACGGCGCGCTATTTGCACATTGCCGCGCATAAGCTTCCTTAGCATTATTGCACGATGGATTGTTCGTAACCGACCTCCCGTATGATGGATGATTGTGGGTGGAGGAAATCATTAATCGAGCCCCCTTGACCCTTCCCAAAACCTCCATCATACCCCTTTGCTATGACAGACCTTAAAAACATCCGCAATTTTTCGATCGTGGCGCATATTGACCACGGTAAATCCACGCTAGCTGACCGGTTGATCCAGTCTACCGGCACGGTGGCCGACCGGGATATGCAGGCGCAGCTTTTAGACTCGATGGATATCGAGCGGGAGCGCGGGATCACGATTAAGGCCAACACGGTGCGGATCGATTATCACGCCAACGATGGGCAGGATTATGTGCTCAACCTGATCGACACGCCGGGCCACGTGGATTTTGCCTATGAGGTGAGTCGGTCGATGCGGGCGGTCGAGGGTTCGCTGCTGGTTGTGGATGCCGCGCAGGGCGTAGAGGCGCAGACGCTGGCGAATGTGTATCAGGCGATTGAGGCTGGCCATGAGATTGTGCCGGTGCTTAACAAGATCGACCTGCCGGCCGCCGAGCCGGAGCGGGTGTGTGAGCAGATTGAAGATGTGATCGGGATTGATGCCACCGATGCCGTGATGATTTCGGCCAAAACCGGTGTGGGCATCCCTGACGTGCTGGAAGCGATCGTAACGCGATTACCCCATCCCGAGGGCGACCGCGATGCGCCGCTAAAAGCGATGCTGGTGGATAGCTGGTATGACCCCTACTTAGGTGTGGTTGTGCTTGTTCGGATCATTGATGGCGTGCTCAAGAAGGGCGACAAGATCAAGATGTTGGCTACAAATGCGAACTACCCTGTGGACAGGGTCGGCGTTTTTAAGCCTGAAATGCAACCGGTTGATAGCCTCGGCCCCGGCGAGATGGGATTTTTGACCGCGAGCATCAAGCAGGTGCGGGACACGCGGGTGGGGGATACGATCACCCATGAGAAAAAGGGCTGCTCTGAGGCATTGCCGGGCTTTCAGCCCGCGCAGCCGGTGGTTTTTTGTGGGTTGTTTCCGGTGGATAGCGCCGAATTTGAGGACCTGCGGGAGAGCATCGAGAAACTGGCGCTGAATGATGCTTCGTTTAGCTATGAAACCGAGAGTTCGGCGGCGCTGGGCTTTGGCTTCCGGTGTGGGTTCCTTGGTTTGCTGCACCTTGAGGTGATCCGCGACCGGCTGGAGCGGGAATATGACATTGATCTGATCACCACGGCACCGTCGGTGATTTACCACATTTATCTGCGCGACGGCACCAAAGTGGAGTTGCATAACCCGGCAGATATGCCGGATTTAACCCTGGTGGATCATATCGAGGAGCCACGGATCAAGGCGACGATTCTGGTGCCGGACGAATATTTGGGAGACGTGTTGAAGCTTTGCCAAGATCGGCGCGGGATCCAGATAGACCTTACTTACGCAGGCTCGCGGGCGATGGTCGTGTATGATTTACCGTTAAACGAAGTTGTTTTTGATTTCTACGACCGCCTGAAATCGGTCACCAAAGGCTATGCGAGTTTTGACTATAGCATGGAAGGCTATGCCGAGGACCAACTGGTTAAAATGCAGATACTGGTGAATGACGAACCGGTGGATGCATTGAGTACCATGGTGCACCGCGCCCGGGCTGAGGCACGTGGACGTGCGATGTGCGCCAAGCTCAAGGAGTTAATTCCACAGCATATGTTTAAAGTGCCTATTCAAGCAGCGATTGGTGGCCGGATAATTGCCCGCGAAACTATTTCGGCGCTGCGCAAGGACGTGACAGCCAAGTGTTACGGTGGCGATGCCACGCGAAAACGCAAGTTGCTCGACAAGCAGAAAAAAGGGAAGAAGAAAATGCGTGAATTCGGGCGCGTGAGCATCCCGCAATCTGCGTTTATCAGTGCATTGAAGATGGATGATTAGGCGTTTTGCGCGAATATTCGCGCAAAACTTTTCACACGAGGTGGTTGACGCCCATGACACGCCAATTATTCGATCTGTGCAAATAATCTAGTTTAGTTACCGAAAAATTGTCGATTTTAAACGAAAAAACGGCCTTCGCTTCCATACCGGAAGCGATTTGAATGGCGGCCAGAATGACCGCAAAGTGGGCGACGATAATGAGATTCCCCTGCGGGCCATTCTCGTTTCGTTGATCTAGCGCGGTTTTGATGCGCGCTGATAGGTGGTTCCAGCTTTCGCCATTTGGGGGGGCAATACCTCCCGGAGATTCCCAGAAATCTCGGGCGCGTTGCGGGTCAGATCTGGCGACTTCATCAAAGTTTTTCCCGTCCCAATCCCCGAAATCCATTTCGCGAAATTCGGGGGCTTCCGGCAATATTTCACGCGTGCCGCGAATGGCGAAGGCTGTTTCCCGGGCGCGGGAGAGATCTGAAGATTGTATGCTGGCATCGGTCGGGAGAAAAAGATTTAGCCTATTGATAAGCACTTTATCTGATAAGTCTGCCGGAATATCACGGTGACCGGCAAATCCGGTTGCGTGGGTCGGACCATGGCGGATAAACCAATAACTCGTTGTCATTTCGTGCCTTCCGGTGCTTTAAGAACCAGTGGTAGGCCAGCGGCAACAAAAGTTACCGCGTTTGCGGCAGCTGCAAAACGCTGGTTGATTTGGCCCTGACAATCCCGAAATCTTCGGCCAAGGGTGTTGTCCGGAACCATTCCGAGTCCAATCTCGTTGGATACGCAAACCACCGGCGCTGAACAGTTCGCAATTGTTTCGAGGAGGTTTGTAATTTCGAAATCGACATTTTTTTCCGCCATCATAAGGTTGGAAAGCCAGAGGGTTAGGCAGTCTAACAGGATGACATGATCCGAAGAAACCGTTTTGAAATAGGGAGCCAGATCTATCGGAGATTCGATTAACTGCCAATTTCCGTCTCGACGTTCCTGATGGCGGGCAATTTTCTCCGACATTTCCCTGTCAGAGGGTTCGGCGGTTGCGAGGTAAACCGGTGAGCGGTTTGACGACAGCACCAAACCCTCGGCCCACAGGGATTTTCCGCTGCTAGCGCCGCCCAAAACAAGAGATAAATGTGGAAATTCGGCTGACATGATCAATTGGTACCTGATTTTGGAATTTATAGCGCGGAAATCGGCTAATGCCGAGGGAAATCGACCCATGTAAATAGTTTTTGGGTTGTAAACTTGTTTTGGAATGCGAAACTAACTACCATTCGGAATAGTAGAAAATTACGGGGCGCAATGCTGGCAGGTAAAAACATTTTGTTGATCATAAGTGGCGGGATTGCAGCGTATAAATCGCTGCAACTGGTTCGGTTGCTCAGCAAAGAGGGTGCGAAGGTTGTGCCCGTGATGACAAAATCGGCAGAACAATTTGTGACTCCGCTGAGCGTGTCTGCTTTGGCGGGTGAAAGCGTGAGGACCAATCTTTTTGACCTCGAAGACGAGGCCGAAATGGGGCATATTGAGCTGACCCGAGCCGCTGATTTGGTGGTGGTTGCGCCTGCAACTGCGGGATTGATGGCCAAAATGGCTGGTGGATTGGCGGATGATCTGGCGTCAACCTTGTTGCTGGCTTCCAACAAGCGAATTATGCTGGCGCCCGCGATGAATGTTGCGATGTGGGAAAATCCGGCGACCGTTCGTAATCTCAAATTGTTGAGGGAAGACGGGCGCATAATTGTCGGGCCGGATGAGGGCGAGATGGCATGTGGCGAATATGGCCCCGGTCGGATGGCTGAGCCGGAAGTGATCCTCGAAGCCATCCGGAGCGAATTTGCGGACGGACCCATGCGCGGCAAAAGGGTTTTGATTACGTCAGGCCCCACGCACGAGCCGATTGACCCGGTTCGGTACATCGCCAACCGGTCCTCAGGCTTGCAAGGAACTGAAATAGCACGGGAATTTGTGAAAATGGGAGCCGAGGTTGTTTTCGTTACCGGCCCGGCAGATGCCGAGCGCCCAAAGGGTGCCGAAGTTGTTGAAGTTGAAACCGCGCTTGAAATGGAGGCTGCAGTCAATACTGCCGGCGAATTTGATGTGGCGGTATTTGCCGCTGCGGTTGCCGATTGGCGTGTGGACACAGTGAGTAGCGGGAAAATCAAAAAAGAAGCCGGTAGGCCACTTCCGAAGCTTAGCTTTGTCGAGAACCCTGATATTTTGAAAACCGTTTCCCGGCGGCAAAAAGGTCGCCCCACACTGGTTATCGGGTTCGCCGCAGAAACAGATGATGTGATTGAAAATGCGACAGCTAAGCGGATTCGCAAAGGGTGTGACTGGATTTTGGCCAATGATGTCAGTGGGGACCGTCCGGTTATGGGGGGGCCCGATAATCAGGTGGTTTTAATCTCCGAAAACGCGGCAGAAACCTGGCCGTGGATGACGAAACGGCAGGTGGCTCATGCCCTTGCTGCCAAGGTGAGCGAAGTGTTGGAATGAGCTTTGTAAAAATTACCCGTACTCGCGACAGCGACCTGCCCTTGCCTTCATACGAAAGCGCCGGGGCTGCCGGAATGGATGTTCGCGCTTATGTTGAACATAAAACGTTTACCCTTAAACCTATGGATCGCTGCCTGATACCCGCAGCTTTTGCCGTCGAGATCCCGCTTGGATACGAGATTCAGATCCGGCCGCGATCCGGATTGGCGTTAAAACATGGGGTAACAATGGTTAACGCGCCCGGAACTATTGATTCGGACTATCGTGGAGAAATCGGTATTATCCTGATAAATATGGGTAAAAACGATTATATCGTTCAGCACGGGGACCGAATTGCGCAAATGGTGCTCGCACCGGTTACACGATGTATGTGGACTGAATCAGAGGAATTAGGGGAAACGGAGCGAGGCCAATCTGGCTTTGGCTCAACAGGAAACTAGATGTATTTGCTTTCGAAAAAAACGAGTTTGGCCTTGGAAGCTGTTTTGGACGTGGCCTACAACGCGCGCCCAAATCCGGTGCAATCCAAAGATATAACCGAGCGGCAAGGCATTCAGAGCCGCTATCTGGAGCAGGTGCTACAGTTTCTGGTGAAACGCGGAATTCTTAAAGGGGTTCGTGGTCCCAAAGGCGGCTATACTCTGGCACGTGAGCGGCGCCGCATTACGCTTGGCGATGTGATGCGGGTGATCGAAGACTTGGAGAATGAAGACGACAAGATGGAATCGATATCCGAGCTTGGTGAAAAGGTTATCCAGCCGATCTGGGCCGATTTTCATGGCGATATGTTAACGCGGCTCGATCAGATCACGCTGGAAGACTTGTGTAATCGGGCTCAAAGTTCAGGTATTGAACGGTCTGGCGGCGAAAGTGCCGACTTTGTTATTTAGGGAAGGGCTTTAGGATGAGAAATAGATCCAGAGGCGTGATTTATAACGATATTACCGAGACCTATGGCGGCACGCCTTTGGTTCGGTTCACCAAGTTTGCCGCGGCAATGCATGTGGACTCCGAGATTTGCGGTAAGCTGGAGTTTTTCAACCCGCTCGGGTCGGTTAAGGACCGGATCGGCGTCGCGATGGTCGACGCTTTAGAGGCTTCCGGGGACCTTAAGCCCGGAGGCGCGCTGATCGAACCCACTTCGGGGAACACCGGAATCTCGCTCGCATTCGTTTGCGCCGCGCGGGGGTATAG
>DFBP01000094.1:0-429 GCA_002366685.1 Rhodobacterales bacterium UBA3077
GGCGGTGGTGTTTCGCTTATAACGCTTGGGGACGCCCATTTCTCTGCCCAGACCGAATGGTACGGGGCCGAACTGATCGCCAATGGAGACGTTCACATCTCGGCCAAGGCCGATGGCATCGAGGGTGTTTCAGTCGAAGCTGCCGGTGATATTTTTGCGACCTCGAATCTGGGCTTCGGTCTTTGCAACTCCGGGGTCGACCACTACCGTGATCTTTACATCATCCGAATGGTTTACTAAGCCCCACAACCTCCTGTTGTAAAGCAATTTTCCGATATTCCTCACGGCGTTTACTTGTTGCGCATTCTATGGTAATAGTAGCTTTGCGCAGCGAGTCGTTTAAGGAGAGCTGTTATGTATCGCGTAATTATTAAAAAACGTTTAAAAGACCTGAAAAATGAAGATGGAGCTGGCACAGCGTTTGCTATG
>DFBP01000094.1:516-1019 GCA_002366685.1 Rhodobacterales bacterium UBA3077
GGGCAAACCTCGCTTTCCGGAACCACCAGTGAAGTTGCCATTGCAACGCTTCTCGAAAACATGCCTGAAGCCCAATATGGTGTTGCGCTCCAAGCATCCGATGTAACGGTTGGATACTGGAACTCCAGCACCCTCCAAATGTCGGCTTCTGCGGTAGATGCCTCTGGCAATCCATTGCTGCGTGCGGTTGGCGTGACCTCGCGGCTGGACGGCGAAGTCGGGAATGTTGTTCCAACCTTTATCCTCAAATTAATCGGGTTTGATTTTTGGCAGGTGTCAACCTCGTCGGTATTCGTGAGAGATACGCCATGGTGCTTTACCGGCGGGTTTATTGCTGGCGGTCAAGTCGACCTTGCGTCAAATAACGAGTTCATCAACGGTTTCTGCATTCATGGCAACGGCGGCGTTGATGTGAACAGCAATATTATTTTTGGAACTGGTGTCCGGGTTTCAATGCCCAACAGTGACCTAGTTCAGGACGGCGGTTTGTTCGACTTGAAAGG
>DFBP01000094.1:1074-11541 GCA_002366685.1 Rhodobacterales bacterium UBA3077
AGCCTTGCGACCGTTGCTTCGATTACTGACATTATCGCGGACTTGAAAAACCCGGTTGATCCAAACCTGCCTGGCTATATTAAGCGCTATGTCCCAGGAACAGACGCAGACGGCAACGAGATACTAATCGAGACTGACGTCGAGGGCGAAGGTTCGGCAATCGTAAAACCAATTCCCGTTACACCTGAAAACCCACTTCAGGTCGGTCAATTGTTAAGCGGTGCGATCAATGTGATCACCTGCCCCAACAAGGGCTTAGATTTTCCCGACGATATGGCCATCGAGAATATGATTATCATTGCCAATTGCAAGATTAACTTTGGTCAAAATGGCTATGTCACCAACGCGATTATTGCGACCACCAATACTGGCAACCAGTCGTTCAATGCTTCTGCAAGCCTTCAGCTAGGGCTGGACGACGAATGCGAAGAAGGGGGCGGCGTATCTCTCTTCACCTTGGGGGACGCCCACTTCTCGGCCCAAACTGCTTGGGATGGTGTCGAGGTTATCGCAAATGGTGATGTCCACATCTCCGCGCAAGCTGATGGGTTGGAAGGAGTTCACGTTGAAGCGGAAGGCGATATATTTGCAACCTCCGACCTCGGGTTTGGCTCGTGCAATGGTGGCGTAGATCCTTACCGGAAACTCTACATTGTCCGCATGGTCTATTAAGCACCGCTCGGCCCCTCTTTGCTAAAGCAATCAAACGGCCAACCTGAAATTTCAGGCTGGCCGTTTTGTTTTACGATAAATATGCAGAATCCACGCCCTGCGCGAGGCAGGTGTCGACAAAACTTGGGGCACCTCATGTATAGCCAGAGATTCTACACCCTCTTTATGGCCAAGGTTTCAAAATTGTGTATCAGGTCTCCTGCGCAGCTTTAAAGAATAACAGGAAAAGAGTTCCCTTTCCCGGTGTGCTTTCCACGCGTATTTGGCCGTCACTACGGGTGACCAGCTTTTGGCTAATGGAAAGGCCAAGCCCGGTGCCCTCGGTAGACTTGGTCGTGAAAAATGGATCAAAGACCCTTTTTATGACCGCTTCCGACATCCCGATTCCCGTATCCGAAACGGTAATCATTATGCCCTCATTTCCGTCGAGCTTTAGGTTTTCGGTGCCTATGCGCAGCTTGCCACCTTCGGGCATTGCATGGATCGCGTTAACGATCAGATTGATCAGGACTTGTTGTAGTTCGATGCGATTCATCACAATCGCCCGATCAGATTCCAGCTCCAGCTCAAGATCGATATAAACTTTGTTTAGCAAATGCTGGACCAAAGGTAAGGTGTCTCGAATAACCTCGTTGGGCAATGTATAGTCAATCACGCCCGCATATTCCTCTGGGCGCGCAAACTGTAAAAGCTTGTTAACCAAAACATTAATGCTATGCACTTGGGCATCCACCAACGCCAGCTCCGTCTCGAGTGGTGCAGCCGATGCCCCGAGCTCTTGGCGGATCACGTCCATATTGCCTTGGATAACGGCAATCGGGTTGTTTATTTCGTGAGCGATGCTGGCGGTGATCTCGCCTATGGTTGCCAGTTTTTCCGCCACGATTAGTTGCTGATTGGTTGTTTCCAACCTCTTATTGGCCTCCCGGAGTTCGACGGTGCGTTCTTCGACACGGGTGTTGAGGGAATCCCCCCATTCCTGCAACTGCCGGTTCCGTTCCTGCACTTGTTCGAGCAAAGTATCCAGTTGGTTGGACACCAGAGCAATTTCATGCTGGCCTTTTCCGAGCCCGCTTCGCGCGCTCAGGTCACCACGTTCGACTTTGGCAATGGTCGAAACCATCGTTTCCAACGGTCTGAAAATGCCATGCGCCAAACGCAAAAACACCGGCACTGAAAGAGCAAGCAACAGGATAAAACCGGCACCAATTACCAAAATCGTACGGGTTTTGGCCGCGCGAAATGGGCTATCAAGGAACCCGACATAAAGCATCCCGACACGCTGGCCGAAGCTATCGACAATCGGTTCATAAGCCGAAATATACCAGTCATTCACAACAAAGGCACGGTCCAGCCAGACCCTCCCCTCATCCAGCACCGCTTCCCGAACCACCACCGAAACCTTTGTTCCAAGAGCTCGGATATTTTCAAAAAGCCGTACATTGGTGGAGATTCGGACATCTTCTAGAAAAAGAGTTGTTGTGCCTCGGCTACCCTCGGTGAGGCTGGCGGCCGGATAAACCAAACCATTGATTGTATCAATAAAATCGAGATTTTGGTTGAGCAAAACGCCGCCAACCAGAACGCCGCCCGAACCAAGTGGCGCTGCCGTATGAATCACCATCCCCCGGCTCTCCTCAGCACGCTGGGTGGGAAGAGCCGCCTTGGTGGCGACAAGGTCAATTTGCGCACGCTCTGCCAAGCCTGTTGAAATTTCCAACAGGTCCTTTTGTGTAAATATGTCGATTTCTGTTCGGATGACTCCGTCCATTGCCGATTGCACCACAGGCCAGTCCTGCGCGTTCGGCGGGGCCTCATGCGATGTGGCAGACATAACATTCCCCGACTCATCTATGACATAGAGGAAATCAAAGCCATATCGCTGCCTTCTGCTTTCCAGAAAAACATGAAGCGTAGATTGGGTGGCCTCTGCAAAAGCGACAGAGTCTCCAAGGGCATGGAGGTTCTCACCCGCTCTTTCTTTGAGTCTGGCGAGATATTGATGTGCAATGGTCAACTCGCCATTCACTTTGGCGATCAACAACTTGTCAAAACGGGTAGACCAGTTGAGGACGACCCCCCCGACAAAGAGTGGCGTTATTACCAGTATCGGAAGTAGGGCAATGACCAGCAGCCGCAAACGAACTGATTGGAACCAACGGATGCGGAGCGGCTCAGGCATCCCACATCGCGCATTTGCGATCAACGGTTTTACGGGAAACCCCTAACCGGCGCGCAGCTTCGGCCCGGTTTCCTTCACACTCGGCCAGCACCGTCAGAATATGCCGACGCTCAACGGCTTCGAGGGAGTCCGGCAGGCCTTCCTCGTCATGGGCGGCATCGCAGAACTCCGGGGGGAATTCGCCAACGATAAGCGATCGTTCGATTAAATTGCGTAACTCGCGCACATTTCCCGGCCAGTCATAATTGGAAAGCTTGAGCAGCACCCCTTCAGTAAGGGTCATTGGCTGTACACCGAGGCTGTCAGCGAATTTTTTCATAAACATGCCGCAAAGCTCGAAAATGTCGCCCTTTCGCTTGGTGAGCAGCGGCATGTGGATATTGACTACGTTGATCCGGTGGTAAAGATCAGCCCGGAACCGGCCTTCCTCAACGGCCTTTTCAAGGTTGGCATTCGTTGCAAACATAAAGCGCAGGTTAAGCGGCACCTCACGGGTTGAGCCAATCGGGCGAATACGCATTTCCTCAATCACCCTCAGAAGGGCAGCTTGCACCGTCAGCGGCATTTCCGCTATTTCGTCCAGAAACAGCGTGCCGCCGCGAGCGTGAAAAAAGAGGCCATCGCGATGGCTTGCTTGTCCATCGTTATTATTGGTGATTTGCCCAAAGAGTTCGTTGGCCAGAACTTCCGGCGAGATCGTTGCACAGTTAACGGGCACAAAGGGTTTTTCCGACCGGTTTGAGAGGCTGTGCAAGGTACGGGCTGCCACCTCTTTTCCTGTACCACTTTCGCCGGTGAATAAAACAGAGGTCGGCAGTGGGGCAACGCGGTTGAGCGTGTCACGGATATCTGAAATCTCGGCGGAGCGGCCAAGCAGGCGCCCCCGGACACACATATTTTCGACCGAAAGTTCATACTTCAGAAGATAATTTTCACGACGCAGTTCTTGGCGATCAACACAGCGGGCAACGGCGTTCAATATCTGATTGGACCGAAACGGTTTGAGCACAAAATCCGCCACACCGGTGCGCAGAGCGTCAATCGCGGTTTCCAGATCTGCAAAGGCAGTGATCAGGATTGCATCGGCAAAAAAGCCTACCTTGCGTTGCTCTTTTAACCACTCAAGCCCGTTTTGGCCTGGCATGATATTATCCAGAATGACGATATCGAAGTGGTTCTGGTCCAGCAGGTTTGCCGCTTCCTGAACATTGGCTGCCTGCTCGACACGGGCACAACGGGGCGCGAGAATTTTCATCAGGAAATTGCGCATACCCGGTTCGTCATCAACGATAAGCACCGAAGAAAGCGGCAAACCGGGACCAAATTCAGCCTCGGCCTGACTATATTTCGAGAGGATCTGAGCCGTGTTATCCATAAGAAATTAACCCGTAAATCACTGGATTTCTTTGGACATAATGCGCTTTCTCAGGCTCAAACTCAACCTTGTTTTTCATCGCTATCGTCAAGGGTCGCTGCCACCAGTTCGCTGAGGCCAATCACTTCGAGGTCCATCTCGTAGGCGTCCAGCCCATCTTCGAACACGGTGCGGCAGTTGCCACAAGGAACAACCACAGCTTCCAGATCTTCCACGCCGTTAAGCTGATCCACTTTACGAGAGAACGCTTTGGTCTTGAGCTCTTCCGCCCGCGGGTTAGCCGACACACCACCGCCACCGCCACAGCAAAAATTGGTTACACCTGCGCCCTTCATCTCGATAAAATCATCGCAGCTTTCATCCAGCAGTTTTCGCGGCTCCTTGAGCAGCCCGCCACGGCGGACAATCTGACAGGGGTCGTGCAATGTCATGCGTCGGCCATCTTTTGTACCAGCAGGGATTTTACCCTCGCGACGCAGTTGGTCGAGCAGCTCGATAATGTGGACCACTTCAAATTTGAACTGGCGGCCCATCATATTGGGCCCCGCCCAGCGGATCGCGCCGTAAGCATGACCACATTCCGGGCTGATCACGGCCTTGACCTCAAGGTCCTCGGCGGCCTTTACCACGCGCTCCAGAATCTCTTTCGCCATCGGGGCCGAGCCGATTTGAACGCCGACATTGGTAGCCTCGTAGGCAACAGATGATATCGTCCAGCTTAGCCCCGCACGCTTGAAAAGTTTGGCATAGGCACCCAGAACCTCCGGGTAGCCCATGACTTCCATCGAGGAAAAAGTCGCCATATAGTCGGCACCTTTTTTGTCGATCTCTATCTTGATCCCGGTTTCTTTTTCCTGATGGGCAATCTGGGCTTTGAGCGCCTTGAGGGTAACCCCCATTGGCGAGGTGGTTTTTTTCACAAACTCGGCGGAGCGTTGCAGCCCTTCCGGAACCAGCCCCGCAGCGGCGTAACCCTCGCGCATTTTGCGAATGGTGCCCGCAATGTCGATCCCCATCGGGCAAACCAGCGTGCAGCGCCCGCACATGTTGCAGCTGTCATAAACCAGCTCTTCCCACTCGCGAAGCTCCTCTTCGGTGACCGGTTTTGGGGCCAACCCGAGCATTTTTTTAAGAGAGGAAAAAGGCGCCTTATCCCGCTTGTAGGCCCGCTCCATCGGGCGAAGCTTATAGGTGGGCGTGTATTTCGGATCTCCGGTGGAAAGATGGAAATGGCACGCTTCGGCGCACTCACCACAGTGAACGCAAGCCTCGAAAAATGAGGCTGCCTCGCTATCGGTATGCTCCAGAAACTTCCGGACGGCGGTGTCGGTAACGTCGCTCATAGATTCATCCCCTTACGTCCGTATGTTGCACCAGAATTGCCACGTGACAGCACGAATGTGAAAGCGTGCATGAGGCGGCTAAACGGAAAGTAGATGAGCCAGATATCCACAATCAACATATGCATGGCGCGTAGCATTTCGTGGGATTCTTGCAGAGCAAAGCAGCCAGACAGCATCATAATAAAGGTGAGCCAGCTACCTATATGGTCATCCGGTGTCGAGATGAGCCGCATCACCGGGTCGGAAATGCGGCGAACCCAGAGCACAATCAGCCCCGCAAAGGCGATTTCCGAAGCAAGGATAAAACCCCAGCGCGGCAAGGTTGGCCAAGCAAACCCGAGGATGCGTTCGTTGAGGAACTCAACATGGAAGGCCCCGAAGAATACCAGCACAAAAAGGCCGAGGTGAAAGCCGTAGCCGGCTATGATATGTACGGCGGTGCGCTTGGCGAATATCCCGCGAGGTAAAAAATGGCGTAAATTACCTTTTACAAACCCCGCGGCGGCTGAGGCCTTGGGGGGCGCGATGTCTTTTTTGCGGCCGATACGGATGATGCCGACTATGCGCCAGAAAGCACCAAACAGGAATATTCCCGCAGCGACCGCAAAGAGGGGTCCTTCTACAAATTCGAGAAAGCTCATGACGTTTCCTCCTTGGCCGATTTTCCGGTCACCTCTTCATACCACAGATCGTGGTGTTCTTTGGCCCAATTTTCGTCAACCTCGCCCTTGAGCATTGAGTCAATCGAGCCTTCCATACCTATGGTGCCCACATAGACATGGCCGAAGGCAACCGCGATTAGCACCACGGCCGCGAGCGCGTGTAAAATTGTGGAAAGCTGGAGCCAGCGGATATCATCCACGAGCCAAGGGAATAATAGCAGGATTCCGGTGGCGCTGATGACGATACCCCCAAGTATCACCATCCAGAACCACGATTTTTCACCGAAGTTGAACTGGCGCGAGCTTACATGGCTGCCAAAGAAACCGCCGAGTTTGAATATCCATTTTAAATCGACAAGTTGGAAGAAGTTGCCGCGCACAAATTTGATGAAGAGCCAGACAAGCGCGACAATAAACAAAGGACCAAACAGGTTGTGGCCCTGCATCGCGGCACTGGTCAGGATCGAATTTGCCTGAAGCCCCAGATAAGGCGCAATAACCGGGCGCCCGAGCAGGATAATCAGGCCTGTGAGCCCAAGAATGATAAAGACGGCAGCCATAAACCAGTGTGCCAGTCGGGCATTGTGGGAAAAGCGCGGGATGGTTTTGCCTGAACGACCGGCGCTAATGCGCATCGGGCCACGGATCAGGTAAAATACCGCCAATAGCCCAATGACGATCAGCGGCAGCCAGCCAAGGTATTTGCGGATCAGGTTCTCACGCACCATGCGCCACTGCTGGCCGGTCGTGGTCATAGCCTGACCGTCGAGGGCAGGTCCCAGCAAATTTGCCGGATCACCACCTCTAAATTGATCCCAGATTTCGGTGTCCGACACATCACCAAGGGCATTGGAAGGCCCGGGCTCGGTGCCGTCGTCAAGATTGACAGCATTTCCGGGCGGGCGCACGCTTTGCGCCATTAGCTGCGGGGCGGTAAAGGCTAAAAGCAACAACATAAGAGCCCCAAGCCAGAGAAGCTTGCGAGACATATGGATAAGATATTGCACGGCTAAGACCTTTCAAACAGGCAAGCACCCCGCTTGAAGCGAGGTTTGAAGGCAGGGTGCGCGGAAAGCCGCACACCCAATTTTCAGATCACTCGATCAGCTCTTTTGCTCATAGGCTGTACCCCAGCCCCAAGCACCCGAGCCAAAGCCGCGGGAAACCACACGCTCGCGGTAGATAGCGGAGACGATATCCCCGTCACCGGCCAGAAGCGCTTTGGTTGAGCACATTTCGGCGCAGATCGGCAGCTTTCCTTCTGCAATACGGTTGCGACCGTATTTCTGGAACTCGGCTGCGGAGTTGTCCTCTTCAGGACCCCCGGCGCAGAAGGTACACTTGTCCATCTTGCCGCGCGAGCCGTAGTTGCCGGCCTGTGGATATTGCGGCGCGCCAAACGGGCACGCATAAAAGCAATAGCCGCACCCGATGCAGAGGTCCTTGTTGTGGAGCACGATGCCGTCGGCTGTTTGGTAAAAACAGTCGGTTGGGCATACAGCCATACAAGGTGCATCAGAGCAGTGCATACAAGCCATCGAGACCGAGCGCTCGCCGGGTTTGCCGTCACCGATGGTGACAACTTTCCGGCGGTTGATGCCCCAAGGCACCTCGTGCTCGTTCTTACAGGCGGTTACGCAGGCATTGCACTCAATGCAGCGTTCCGCGTCACAGAGAAACTTAACTCTTGCCATTTCTCAATTCTCCTTATGCTGCAGTGATTTTGCAGAGAGACACTTTTGACTCCTGCATTTGGGTGACCGAGTCATATCCGTAGGTCATTGCCGTATTGGCACTTTCCCCTAGCACGATCGGGTCGGCCCCTTCGGGGTATTTGTCCCGCAGGTCTTTGCCCTGGAATTGCCCGCCGAAGTGGAACGGCATAAAGGCAACGCCCTCGCCAACCCGCTCGGTGACCATGGCCGCAACTTTGACCTTGCCACCTTCAGCACCTTCCAGCCAAACCTGCTCGCCGTCACGGATGCCCAGATTATTGGCGTCCCTTGTGTTGATCTCGACAAACATTTCCTGCTGAAGCTCGGCCAGCCAAGGGTTCGAGCGGCTTTCGTCGCCCCCGCCCTCGTATTCCACCAAACGACCGGTGGTCAGGATCATTGGATAATCCTTGCTGAAGTCGTTTTTCTGGATCGAGGCATACATGGTCGGCAAACGATAGAACTTCTTGTCGTCGTATGTCGGGTAGTCCTCCACCAGATCGCGGCGGTTGGTGTAGAGCGGTTCGCGGTGAACCGGCACAGGATCAGGGAAGGTCCAGACCACGGCGCGGGCTTTGGCGTTACCAAATGGCGCACACTCGTGAGCGATGGCCACGCGCTGGATGCCGCCCGAGAGGTCGGTTTTCCAGTTGGTTGCATCGCCAGCACCCGCTTCGATGATCGCCAGCTCTTCGGCAGTCAACTCGCTATCCCAGCCCAGCTCTTTGAGCATGGCCAGCGTGAACTCAGGGTAACCATCCTGAATATCGGAACCTTCGGAGAAGACACCTTCAGCCAGCAGGTTCACCCCGTCACGCTCCACACCGAAGCGGGCGCGGAAGGTCAGGCCACCTTTGGATACGGGTTTAGACATATCGTAAAGGTTTGGTGTGCCGGGATGCTTCATTTCTGCGGTGCCCCAGCACGGCCAAGGCAGGCCGTAATACTCGCCATCCACGGGGCCGCCAATGGCTTGCAGAGTGGTTTTGTCGAATGTGTGCTGGTTGGCCATGTGGGCTTTAATGCGCTCAGGCGCCCAGCCGGTATAGCCAATGGTCCACATACCACCGTTAACCTCGCGGGTGATATCCTCGATTTTCGGCTGGTTTTCACCATCCATACCGATATTGCGGAAGAAGCGATCCGCCCAGCCGAATTTGGTGGCAAACAGAGACATGATCTCATGGTCCGGTTTGCTTTCAAATACGGGGTCGATCACCTGATCGCGCCACTGAACCGAACGGTTCGAGGCGGTTACGGAACCGCGGGTCTCGTATTGGGTCGAGGCTGGCAGCAGGTAAACACCATCGGTGCGGTCATGAAGCACAGCGGAAACGGTCGGGTACGGGTCGATCACGACCAGCATATCCAGTTTCTCCATCGCGGTTTTCATTTCCACGCCACGGGTTTGGCTGTTAGGCGCGTGGCCCCAAAGCACCATGGCCCGCACATTATCGGGCTGGTCCATGTTGTCTTTGTCTTCCAGAACGCCGTCAATCCAGCGCGAAACCGGAATACCCGACATGTTCATCAGGGCTTTGTCGGAACCATCAGCCGCTTTGATACTGTCAAAGCGCCCTTTGAGCCAATCAAGGTCTTCACCCCAAACGCGCGCCCAATGCGCCCAAGCACCCGCAGACAGGCCATAATAGCCCGGCAATGTGTGCGAAAGAACACCCAGATCAGTTGCGCCTTGAACATTGTCATGGCCACGGAAAATGTTGGTGCCGCCGCCAGAAACACCCATGTTACCAAGGGCAAGCTGCAAGATGCAGTATGCGCGGGTGTTGTTATTACCCGTGGTGTGCTGGGTGCCACCCATGCACCAAATCAGAGTGCCGGGGCGGTTATTGACCAAAGTGCGTGCAACACGCTCCATCTGGCTGCCCGGAACACCGGTTACGCGCTCAACTTCTTCGGGATTCCAGTTTTTCACCTCGGCGCGGATTTCATCCATGCCGTAAACGCGGGTGCGGATAAACTCTTTATCTTCCCAGCCGTTTTCAAAGATATGCCACAAGAAACCCCAGATCAGCGCTACGTCTGAACCTGGGCGAATACGAACGAATTCGTCAGCATGGGCCGCCGTGCGCGTAAAGCGCGGGTCACACACGATTAATGACGCGTTGTTTTGCTCTTTAGCCTTCATAAGGTGCAACAGCGAAACAGGGTGTGCTTCGGCAGGGTTGCCGCCAATAACCAACATCACTTTGGAATTGTGAATGTCGTTATAGGAGTTGGTCATCGCGCCGTAACCCCAAGTATTTGCAACACCGGACACAGTGGTCGAGTGACAAATACGCGCTTGGTGGTCGACGTTATTGCTGCCCCAATAGGCGGCAAATTTACGGAACAAATAGGCTTGCTCGTTGTTGAATTTAGCAGAACCAAGCCAGTAAACTGAATCCGGGCCGCTTTCCTCGCGGATGGTGCCCATCTGGTCGCCGATTTCATCAATCGCGGTCTCCCAGCTGATGCGCTTCCATTCGCCGTTTTCTTTTTTCATCGGGTATTTCAG